>JAFYGL010000210.1 GCA_017543165.1 Victivallales bacterium
CCTTTGCCAGTTCCCTTGCCCTGGCATTCTCGAAAATGTCCATTGTGGAGGCTGTCTTCTTCATGATGTAGCCCCGCTTCAGCTAGCTATGTGCTCTCCTGCGCGAACAAGCGATTCAAGAGGGAGATTCTTTGTCAGGTCTTCGTCGAAAATGACTTTACCCTGCTGGAAAAGCATTATGATTGTGGAGCCTCCGAAGGCAAAGTATCCTTTTTCATCGCCGCGCTGGAATGAGTTCCCCTGGAATGTCTGCCGTATCGTGGCGACGCCGAAGGCGCCAACCTCAATGAACGCGCTTATGCCGTAATGCTCGAGTTCCAATATGCTGATTTCACGCACATTGTGGGTAAACACACGTATCTGCCGCAACAATGCCAGCGGATTCACGGAATGGTATGCGCCGCGCATGCGCCAATGAGCAAGCAGCCTGCCGCTGTCTGGAAAATGGTATCTATGGTAATCCGCAGGGCATAGGCGGAATATCGCCAATGCGCCGCCATTGAAGCAGTCGGCATATTCCTTGCCAGGCTCGCCGAGCAGCTCCCTTGCAGTGAATGAACGCCCCTTTACTGGTATGCAAGTGCCTTCAGCCAGTTTCGGATACACGGTAAGGCGGCAGTCTGCTGGCGAGCATAGCCCTTCTGCTGCAAAGGGCCTGGCTCCTTCCTTGACCTTGCGGGTGAAGAAGTCGTTGAAGCAGGTGAAGCCCTTCTCTGGAACAACAAAGTCATCCATGTCTATGCCAAGACTCTCAATCGTCTTGGAAATGCGCCCTTTGGAGAGACCGCTGTTGGCATAGCAGCCCATCAGGCGGGAGAACAGTGCAGTGTGGAACATGGGCCAGAACAGGACACGCCCAACAGCATTGCTGTATGCGAGACGCAGCATTCCATCGCCAAGGACTATTTCCTTTTCTGTCTGCCCCGTCTTTCTGTTATAGTTGTACGTGTCCATCGCAGTCATGCTGTCCAGTGTCTACTTCCTCTTTGGACGCGGACCGTTTGGCGTGTCCTCGATTAGCCAGCCCTTGGCGTCCAGGATGCCGCGGATTTCGTCCGCGCGTGCGAAATTCTTTGCCTTGCGGGCTGCCTGCCTCTCGTTTGCCAAGTCGATTATCTCCTGGGGGATGCCGTCTTCCTTGTCAGGTGTGAACACGGCCATGACTGTATCCATTTTGTCAAATGTGGCCAGCGCGAGCTTTGCAGCATCTCCGCCAAGTTCGCCATTGTCCATCAGCTTGTTAAGCTCCCTGGTCATGTCGAATATCGCGGCAAGGGCCTCGGATATGTTCAGGTCGTCCGCCAGTCCGTCCGCAAACTGTTTTTCCGCCTTGTCAAGAATGGCCTTTGTCTGCTCAAGTCCCTTGTCTTCGCCATTTGCCATTTCCTTGATTCTTGCGATTGTGGTGTCAATCCTCTGCAATGAGGTGCGGGCATCATCGAGCGCCTTCATGGAGAAGTTCAGGCTCTGGCGGTAGTGCGCTCCGATCAATACCCATCGTATCTCGCGTCCAGTGTAGCCCTTGTCCAGAATGTCCCTCAATGTGAAGAAGTTGCCCAATGACTTTGACATCTTCTGGCCCTCAACCATAAGGTGTGCGCAATGCAGCCAGTAGTTGACGAACTTGCAGCCATTCGCGGCTTCGCTCTGGGCGATTTCGTCCTCA
>JAFYGL010000211.1 GCA_017543165.1 Victivallales bacterium
CCTTCCACTCGTAGTCCAGTGAACTGGCATAGCAAAGGCGCACTTCATAGCTGTAGCCAGATTGGATGCGCAGCAGGCTGCCAGCGGGCAAATCGCATTTGGCGCCATAAGCCAGCGTGACTAGCTGCGCACCTTCCGCAGGGGCCTCAACCTTCTTTATTCCGCCGAGAATGTTGCGGTTCGGCATGTCCGTCTTGTCTTTGCTGACATTGAATGCCACGTTGAAGCCAGGCACCGCCCGCCATACCTTTGGATTCTCCGCCTTGACTGTGATTTCCTTGTCGCCTTTCTTCACATCCTTTGCCAATGTGGCATAGCTGTCCTTGATGGCGTTGAGCGAGGAAAGCGGAATGCCCTGTTCCTCGTCGTTGAGGAAGATGAAGCCAAATGAGAAGTTGCTCTTTGGTGAATTGGGTGCCATTCTCGCCTTGCAGCGCATGGTGTATTTCCTGGCGCGGTTGAGCCTGGGATAATCCACTGAATTGAGGTAGCCCTTCTTCTTTACCTGCAGTGTGCCGTCCTCCAGCGTTATGATGCGTGATTCCTCACGCCATACGCCAGATTCTCCAAGTGAGATTGTTTCCGCAAAGCTCATTGCCGCAATGAGCATTGCCATTATGATTGCATGTGATTTGCCCATGTTTGCTCCCTTTTATTTCATCAGTGTGGTAAGTGAACCATAGTTGTATTTGGTTGCAGAACCATAGAGGCCAATTGCCACGTTGGGGATGTTGCGGATTTCCCAGGAATTGTATGTTGATGTATTTAGGGCAAAGTGCGCCTTTTGGGAAAGTTCAGGAGCGCTTAGGGATTCAATATGCCCGTCCAGGAACAGAGTATTGCAGCGGTCAAGATGCCTGGCGTATGGCAGCGGATATGCCTTGTCGCTGCCATTATGATAGATTCTGTTGCGGGAGGCACCTGGTGTGTAGCCGTTTTCAACAGTGCTTACAGGCAATGCGTAGCCAGAATCGGCAACGATGGCGATGTTGCTTTGACCGTAGCGGTTTACTATGCCTTGCTTGAGGTCAATGGAATATTTCCCCCAACCAGCATTGAAATAGGTCATGCAACCGTAAGTTCTGCCGAAATAAGGCTGCTGATGTGCCAACGAGGATGGGCACATGTACATTGCGGCATCTGGCGAGGAGCCTCCGCCGCCAAGATAACTGAGGGAGCCAAGTAATTGGCTCCAGCCCCATTCTTTGCCGTATGTGGCGTTTGTGCCTGTGGTGTCCACATTGTGGCTGACCATCTGGTCCTCAAAGTCGTCGCGGTACAGGAGTATTCCCTTGCCCACGTTGTTCATCTTGGAGACGCAGGAAATGCTGCGCGCTTTTTCACGTGCCTTGCTTAATGCTGGCAGCAGCATGGCCGCCAGTATCGCGATGATGGCGATTACAACAAGCAACTCAATCAAAGTGAATGCAGTTTTCTTCATTTTTTTGTTCTCCTGTTTCTATTGTTCAAAATATGGTCTTAATGCGACATAGTTGAGGACGCAGGCCCTGCCAGGCGCGGCCTTGGCATCCGTGAAGGTCAGCCTGACCTCGCTGCCTGTGGCGGTGAAAATGATCTTCTCCGTATTGGATGCGGCATAAGTCTTGCCTCGGGAGGGTGGGCAGAAATGGGTTTTCTTCAGTATCTCGGCATTGCTCAGCGAGACGGTTATTGGCACTCGCTTTGGCTCTGGGCGCCCGCAGATTATGTCGTCCAAGTCGCCTGTATGGAAGAAGAGGCAGTATTTTTTGCCTTTGACCAGTCCTTTTGCGGTCTGTTCCAGGACATTTGCCTTGCCTTCGTGGCGTGTGAACACGGCGAAGTCGTCGCCCACCTTGCCGCTGTTGCTGCTCCACAGCCCAAGCGAATTGCCTCCGTATCCAGGGAAGCTGTCCTTTTTGATGTCTCCTGTTACAGTCCAGCCGTCAAGGTCAGAGGTGAAGTCGGTGTTCTTCAGGTAGTCCAGCATCAGCTTGTAGCCGTATTGTTCGGAGAGCATGTTTTTCTTGCCTTCAAAGGCATAATGCCTCATAAGCGCGAATGACCAGCGCACCATTTCCTCATCGCAGGCGTATGTGCCCCAGAAGCCAATCTTTCCCACGCCATCAAAAGCCTTGTCATTGGCAAGAGCGTTCATCTGCATGTCCAGGAACACCTTGTAGTCCTGGAACGGGAAATGTGCCAGTGAAATCCTTGGATACAGGCAGAAGTTGCCCAGCATGACGCCCGCCTTGGAATACAGCCGTGGCGCTGCCTCCTTGAAAATCAACTGGTGCTGCTTGAGCTTGTCGATGGTATTGCGTGTGCCTTCCTCGTCCCTCTGGCTGCGTATGTAGTATTCCACAGACATGAAGCCCTTGACGCCAGAGGCATTTGCCGAGGCTGACAGGAAATTCAGCGTTGCAGACGTGATGGGGCCAGTCATGTATGTCATGATGGTCTTGCCAGTGGGGTTCTTGAAGGTTTTCAGCGCGTAGGCGAGTGGATCCAGCAGGGGCGGATAGAAGCATTCCGCCTCGTCCAAGGTCATGCCGTCGTTTCGTTTTCCAGGTATTTTAGAGTTTTCCAAAGTGCGCAGGGTTGCCTCGCGTGTGTTGCCTTCCTTCATGTTCAGTATGCCCACGTCCTCCATGAACATGAGCCCCA
Organism: Victivallales bacterium; assembly: GCA_017543165.1. The sequence goes on from JAFYGL010000211.1 coordinate 2,647, forward strand.
GTTTCTTCATTTCAGCGTACTGCGTATCTGAAAAACCGCCTGCCGTGAATGTGGTCATGCCGCCTGTGACGTATTTCTTCTGGAAACTCCAGTTGTAGTAGCCGTTGCCAGGCGCGTATGCGTGGCTTGGACCGCCGAAGTTGATGATGTCAGGAATGAGCCTGACAATCAAGGTGCCAGGCACATCCGCCTTCACTGCGTATGTCCCTGCCTCAAGTTGCCTGATGACTTCGCGGCGCGGGAACTTCTGGTCAAAGAGCGGCTCGCCTGCCAGAGTCACATTGAAGATGTCTCCATTTGCAGGCTTGAAGCGGAAAAGCACGAAGCCGAAGCGGGGATTCGCGGCGGTGAATACCTCGCCTGCCTTCATTTCCTTGTTGCATATTTCCACGGTCAAGTTGTTGAGTCTCTTTGCATCCTTGACTACTGGAATTGCAATGCTGCGCACACTGAAGTCTTCCTCCTGGAGCGACTTGCCAGATTTATCAAGCAGCCTGGCCGTCATGCGGCTTTCGCCTTTTGGAAGAACGCCCCGCAAATCCACAGTGAAGCGCCCGAACTGAAATGGCACCTGCTTTTTCTTGCCGTTGGCGTCAAAACTCAATTCCACTGTCGCGCCCTTTGGATTGCCTGGAAATTTGCCAACCCAGGAGAATTCGATGCTGGGATTAGCCTGGTCAAGTTCGAACAATGGGCATACTGGCACAAGATGGGGCTCGAATGTTTCCATCACGCTGCGGGACGCCTGCTTCGCCTTGTCGCTGATTGCCTCCAGGCGTATGTCGGTGATGTCCATTTCACCGCCGCCAGCGTCAAGGTTGACATCCACTGTGTAGAACTTGTAATTCTCGTTTTCAGGTTCTGGCGAGAGCGTGATGGTCTTCGCGATTTTGCGCCATTCCGTCATGTTTTCAGGCAGGCCGTAAATGCAGTTCTTCTTGTCGGATTTTGCCCATGGACCCGTGCCCACGATGATGCCAGTCTCCTTGCTCTTCATTCCACGCGTGCGGAAATATGCGCTGAGCATGTATTTTTCACCACGCACCAAGGTCAGATTCACCTGCTTGAGGGACAACTTGTCCCCACGCCCAACCAGCGTGACGTAGGGCATTCCCTCTGGACCGCCGTCACGATGATATACGTATTTGCCGCCTGAAGAGTTTACGTATGTCCAGTACGGCGGAAAATCGCCGTTCTTGGACTGCATTGTGCCATTCATGATCAGATTGTCCGCTGCCATGCCAGTCAATGACGTGAACAAAAGTGCGGCTGCCAGGATGCTTTTTCTCTTCATGATTATTCTTCCTTTTCTAGTTGTTCAGTTGAAAG
>JAFYGL010000212.1 GCA_017543165.1 Victivallales bacterium
ACAGAAGCATGGCCAGGTTAAGTAGCGCCCTACGGGCGCAGTCTCTTGAGTGGCACGTTCCCCAGGCTGCGCGCCCTGCGGGCGCTTGCCAGGGGTTAAGCATGATTGCGCCCTGACGGGCGCTGCCGCTGCGCGGCACTTGCCTACCTTCATGGGGAACAGAGTTTTTTTAAATCTATATTGTGGACTTAATGATGCAGTTTGGCAGAGAGGCTTATCTTAAAGTCGTTTGCGGGAATGCTGCCGATTTTTCTGTCGCTGTAGTTTATCTCCACTAGCGCCTGCCGCCCATCGGGGAAGTCGTGGATTGTACGGCCTATTTCAGGCGGCTTGTTCACCAGATTCAAGCCGAAAACCTTGGCAATCTGCCTGTAAATCCTGTAAAGTCTCGGTGTCTTCTCATCAAGCACTGCCAATTCAGGCGCGGCATTGAGGAATATTACCTTGCCTTTTCCATAGTCGAAGCAGGTCATCGAGGGAGTTCCGTCAGAGCATTTTCCCAGAATCCGCGCCTTGCCAGGCAGTAGTCTTCTTGTGAAATCCTTATGTAGAGTGAACTTTTCGCGGCAGCCGTCAATGCGGAACTCGAGGTCTTCAGGCGCATACGCAAGATAGTCCACACGGATTCCGAAGATGTCCTCGAATGGCTGGAGATTGCCGTCCCCCGAATCGCTTACAAGCAATGACGCACCCTCATGCACGCGCTTTGCAAGAAGTCCGTAGAATTGTCTGCCTGGGCCTGAATTTCCGGAAATGGCAGGCAGCCAGTAAATCGCCTTCTTTTGAGGCAGGCAATTGATCTCACTGGAGAGGAACTCAACCTCCAGGCCAGCCTGTTTCGCCAGCACAAAGGCCCCGTACGCCACCTGCCACTGGTTCTGCCCAGGCGTGAGAATCACCAGAGCATCCACGCGACGAGGCGGCAAACACGGCAGTTCCGCCGCAATGCGCTGTTTGAAACGCCTTATCTCCATGGCTGCTGGCTTTGGGATGCCGTCGGCGCTCAGCAATCCAAGTTCCCGCTCCATTGCCACCCAGCAATATGGGGCTTGCGGCAATCTATCCTGGTCAAACGCGCACCACCACAAAAACGCCAGGCAATCATGGACCCAGGCGGAGGCAAGCGCCGTGCGAAGATATGCGCAGCGCCTTTCCTCAGACAGCACCATGGGCCCCAGCGAGCCAATCTCCTCCACGAAAGCAGGCTTCACATTACCTGGCATCCCGCGATAGAAAAGCGTTTCCGCCGTGCTGTGAAATACCGCTGGCGGCGTATTAAGCGGACTTTTGCCGCAGAACTCCGTGAAACATGGATACGGGTGGGTGGTCAATGCGTCGTAATGAGCGCTCTGCTCAAACAGATTCCATGGCTGGTTTGACTGGGAATTAGGACCGTGCATACCAGTCCAAATTGGGCGCGTCGCATCCACCGAATGTATCTTTGCGGCGATGAAGTCAAGCCAATGAGCGGATTCCGCCACCGTCGCCTTGCCGAGGCAATTGCATTCATTGCCAGGCTCCCAGGCTACAATCGCGGGGTGCCCTTTCAGCGCGGTCACGAAGCCTAGAATGAAGCGTCCCTCCCAAAGCAGGGCCTCCGCGTCGCTTATAAGATTACGCCCTTCCAGGACGGGCGGAGCGAAAAGGCGCCCGCTCATCCATCCAGTCAGCAGCGCCACCACCAACTTGATGCCATGCCTAGAAGCGCAGTCGGCCATTGCCATAAAACGCTCAAGCATAGTGCTGTCCAAACCCAAATCGCCAGGAGAAAGTGGTTGCCCTGACGCATCGCCGTACCCGACCGCATCGCCAAAACAGCCACGCAACTGCGTCACTGGCTGAAAATCTGGCCAAAGGGGGAACACACGCAGCATCGTGATGCCCAATTCGGACAGTTTAGCAAAGTCCCTCTCAACCACATCCTCACGCCAGTCCCGCCACATATACATTCCAGCGTGGCTGGCCCAGTAGTTGCACCCTATCTCAATTTTTCCGTGTTGCAAAGGCTGTTTTTTCATTATGTTCAATCCCGATTATCTGCCAAAGACGCTTTTCACAAAGACATCGTCCTTGTCAATGAACTTTACATTTTCGCATTGCCGTACTGCTGTAGCAAGCCTGTTTTGTGAGATGCCTGTGTTCCATGATTGCGCTCTATTGTCGGTTGAAATGATTACCCTGTTATATCGGAATACATTCAAAATATTGTGTGGAGAAAATTAAGTTGATTTCAGTTGTACTAGAAATACCTTGCCTTTGGCAGTCAAGCGGTATTTTTGGGTGGGGCTTCGCGGAGAATCGGGCTGAGTCAGTTCAACCAAACCTGCTTCAATCAAAGTGGCTATTATGCCATTACGAA
>JAFYGL010000213.1 GCA_017543165.1 Victivallales bacterium
ATGTGAAGAACTCCATTCCCGCCATCGTGGATGCGGCTCGCAGGGCAAAGGAGGCCCTTCAGGATACTGCTGCAGGCTTTGCCTCCGGCAAAAACCTTACTGGCGTGTCACGTCGCGGCATGAACGAAGAGGGCGTTGTGACTGGATTCATAGCCGACCCATATATGCCGTATGACGACAACATGACAGTGGTGCATTTTGTCTCCAGGACGGAGCATCAGACACTTGGCATTGTGGTTCACTGCGGCGCCCACAATACCTGCATGGGCGCGGACAGGAATATTTCCAGTGACTGGTGCGGCGTGATGAAGCGGCGTGTATTTCAGCGTTATGGAGTGCCAGTGCTGTTTATCAATGGCGCCCTTGGTGATGTGGGGCCAAGATGCAACCGCTGGATGGAAAAGTTCAATGGCTTTTCGGCTGGAGGAGGCGATGGCGTTGCCTCGGCCGAGGAAGTTGGATACAGGGCTGCCTCTGATGCGCTTCATATACTGGAGGGGATTAGGGATTTTCGCTCTGATTTGCCTCTCCGTGCAAATACCTCGACTATTAGCTTGCCTCAGTCAATTCCGATTTCCGAGGAGCGGGCAAAGGAAATAATAAGAAAATATGGAGAAAGCGAGTGCAGAAATGACATTGAGCCGCCTCTGGATTATCAGCTGGCGAAAATCGCCGTCGAAACATGGAAGCAAGCTCCTCAGCCTAATTTTGAGTTTGAGCAGACCGTGCTTGCATTTGGCCCGCTGGCGTTGGCTCCATTCCCATTTGAGATGTTTTCAATATTCTCATTGCGGCTTCGCAAATTCGGACCTTATCAATATACCTTGATTTGCAGCAATACCAACGGGCGCAATGCCTATATGCCCGACAGGGGCGCAATTGCCTGCGGTGGCTATGAGCCTGAATGTCGTAAGACTATCAGGCCGTACGTTCTGGAGCCACAGGCTGGTGATTTGGCAGTGGTTCAGACTCTGGAATCCTTGAGGCGATTGCAGGCTGGGGCATAGTTCGTGTGATTTTGAGAAATCCGCGCTGATGGCGCCATCGGGATGGCGCATGTCACGTGGAAAAAATGTTTAATAGGAGTAGTATTTATGCTGTACAGTGCCACAACAGTTTTTATGCCGGAATTAGGTCTGGTTGAGCAGGCGAAGATTTTGTCAAAGTACGGATATGACGGTCTTGAACTGCGTGTCCGTTATTGTTCGGACGAGGCCAGGAAGGCGGGAGTGCCTTCCTGCTGGGGCTATCATGTGAATGACATCGACCCCGCCAACTTCAAGAAGAAGGCACCAGAGGTGCGCAAGGTTTTGAAGGACTACAACCTGAAACTGGCTGGTATAGCCGCAAATGTGGCATGCACGGATTTGGAGCAGTTCAAACTGCTTCTTGAAGGCGCAGTGAAGGCAAAGGCACCTTGGATTCGCCTTGGCGCATCACAGGGATTCGGCGCGGATTCCAACTACTATGCAATCCTGGGCGCCACAATAGAGGGCTTCGCAAAATGCCTGGAATTCTCCCATGGCACTGGCGTGAAATTGATTGTGGAGATGCATGGAGGAACAATACACCCTAGCGCATCCTTGGCCATGAGGATTGTGGAGCATTTCTCGCCAGAGGATGTGGGCGTCAACTACGACCCGCAGAACATGGTGAAGGACGGCTATGAGACACCAGAACTGGCATTCCAGATTCTTGGACCATATCTGGCGCACTGCCATTTCGGCTCATGGAAGCCTGTGTTTGACAAGATTGACGAAAACGGCACCGCTCTCTGGAAGTGGGAGCAGACCAAGATGGGAGAGGGCTTCTTTGACTATCCTCGCGTCATGAAACTGCTCAAGAAATATGCATACAAGGGATTCATCTCAGTGGAGGACTTCAATCCCAGCAGGACCGTGGATGACAAGCTGAAGGATTCCATCAAGTACCTTCGCAAGATTGAGGCATTGGCCTGATTATGCAGCGCGTGCTTCTACATACGGCCACTGCCGCCGCTCCATTCTATGCGCCTGGCCTGGCGGCGGCGTTGGAGGATGCTGGCTGGAATGTGGCTGTGCTTGAATGCGCCTCGTTTCCAAAGGCGGCTATTGCTGCGGCAGGGCTGAAATGCGCATCCTCCAAGGAAAAATGCGATGTGCATTTGTACGCGCCCTGGGATAAGACACCTGTTGGGGAAGTGGGCGCGTTGGTGGCGGCAATAGATGGCGTCTTCCCTGGCAGCCTGCGCCCCACTTGCAGGCTTTCCCTTGGCCGTCAGGGCGCAGTCTCCATTGCCTCTTACGAGCAGATACTGGAGGCGCTGGAGGCAAGACGCACGGTGCAGGACTTCGCTGGCAAGACTGTGCTTGTCACCTTGGGGCCAACCATAGAGGACTTCGACCCTGCACGCTACATTTCCAATCGCTCCACGGGGCGCATGGGCGTGGCTTTGGCGCGCATGGCCGCACGCCGCGGCGCAAAGGTGCTTGCCATACATGGCCCGCTTAGCGTGTTCATGCCAGATGTGGACAACATCGAGTGCATACCCGTTCGCAGTGCAAAGAACATGGGCGACGCCGTGCTTGCCAATATTTCCCGCGCGGATTGCGCAATCCTCTGCGCGGCGGTGGCGGATTTCTCGCCCTGCGACTATTCCGAGGAGAAAATCAAGAAGGGAAGCCGTGAGACCTTGACACTGCGCATGAAGCGCAACATCGACATATTGGCAACCGTAGGCTCCTTGCCTAAACGCCCGTTCCTGGTGGGCTTTGCCGCTGAAAGCACCGATGTGCTGAAGAACGCCAATGAAAAGATGCGCCGTAAGAACTGCGACATGCTTTGCGCAAATGACATTACCGCCGCTGGATGCGGCTTCGCCTCCGAGACAAATCGCCTGCATGTTTTCCTGAAGGACGGCGGCAGCAGGGAAATACCACTTGCCTCCAAGAACGAGGTGGCCAGCCAGGTGCTTGACCTTATTAGGGAGAAAAT
>JAFYGL010000214.1 GCA_017543165.1 Victivallales bacterium
CTTGTGATTTGCCGCGGCGGCGCCTCAAGTCTTTGCGAACTGGCACTTTTCGGCAAACCCGCAATAATCATACCACTGCCTACTGCGGCAGACAATCACCAGGCGGTAAACGCACAGCTGGCGCAAAAACTTGGCGGTGCAATACACTTCCCGCAGCAAAGCGCGACACCTGAATCGCTTGCATCGCATATCAAGAAAGCCATTGAGCAGCCAGAACTGTTCCGCGAAATGGGAAACAAACTCAAAACCGCCCTCGCCAAGACTGATTCGGCCAGGGAAATGGCAAAGTTAATTATGGAAAACGCCAACTGACTACGCAGCCATCCCGCTAATAGTGTGCCTTGCAACAGACCGTAGTAGCGACGGCCTTAGCGTAGCGTACCTCGCCGTCGCACCAGAGGCAGGCTTCTCGCTTACTGAAAACACGCTTCTGACAAAGGACGATAGTAGTGATTGCGTGTCCTTGGTGCGACGGCGAGGTACGCTACGCTAAGACCGTCGCTACTACGGTCTGCTGCAAGGCCCGCAACTGGCGCAGAGTTTCTTAAGCGAAGAGCATCGATCCCATTGAGAACTTACCCTCATGGGAAACAGAGCGTAAAGAAAAGGAACCGACAACTATGCAGAAAATTGAGTATCCATGCAAGATTGACGCCTCCATGCAGGGGGCGGTTGTGCATTTTTCCACAGGTGACGAGGCAAGGCCTTTGCTGGTCGCCTTGCACACCTGGAGTTTTGATGAAAACGGCGATTCACAGTGGTTCGAGGCATATTGCGCAGAGCACAACTGGAATATGATATTCCCCAGGTTCCGCGGACCCAACAACACTCCCGAGGCCTGCTGCTCCGAATACATAGTCTCCGATTTGGAGGATGCAGTCTCCTATATGAAACTGGTGTCAAACGTGGACATGGACAGAGTGTACCTTGCTGGCGGTTCAGGCGGCGGCATGTGCGCACTTTACATGGCTGGCCGCAGACCAGATCTGTGGACCGCTGTGTCTGCATGGTGCCCTATTTCCGATTTGCTTGCTTGGTACAAGCAGTGCAACGGCACACGCTGCGCCTGCTATGCCCGTCATATCGAGGGTGTGCTTGGCATGCCAGAACAGAATAAAAACTTTGCCCAGGAGGCAAGGATGCGCTCACCGCTGACCTGGTTGCAGAACGCCATAAACGTGCCCATTGACATATCCACTGGCATACACGATGGCCATACTGGCAGCGTGCCAGTCAGCCATGCCTTCAATGCCTTCAACGCGCTGGCTCTGGCGGATGACCGCATTCGCGACGAATATATAGACTACATCGTAGAAAAAGAGCAGGTACCCGACCCATTGCAAGGCGAAGACCAGCAGGATCCCTCCTATATGGGGCGAATGGTCCATTTCCGCCGCCAGTCCCGCAACGCCAGGCTTACAATATTCGAGGGGACCCACGAGATTTTCTTCGCCACTGCGTGCCATTGGCTGTCAAAACAGGCCAGAGGCAAGAAGATTGACTGGCAGCCAGGCGAGGCAATCGCTCACACAGGCAACACTGACCTTACAAAATAGAAAACACTGTTTTCACCCTGCCATGGGAGCACAGGCTATTTCACCTCGGTGCGCTGCCCGTTGGTCTCAATTATCTTCAGCGAACTTGCAAAGCAGAATACTGCCAAGATTGTGAATAGTGCGAATACGGCAATATACGAGTTTCTGCCATAGATTTTCGCGCCATTGATTATTTCTGGCTTGAACAAATCCATCAGCACCCCAGACACGTTTCCCAGCAAGGCAACTAGAAGATAGGCAGTGCAGTTCGAGAGGCTGGCGCATACGCCAAGGTTCTCTGGCGGGTTGGTTTCAGCCACTATCGCAAGAAACACAGGCGTCATGTTGGAAGTAAGTGAAACCAGGAAGAACAGTGCCGCAAAATACCACCCCTGGCGGAAGTCCAATACCAGAGCAAGCAAAACGCCTGCCGTCGCCACAAGTCCACCCGCTCCCATGAGACGGAGGAACGGCCTGCGCTTGTTTCCGCAGGCCCTGCTGATTAAAGGTATCACAAATGTGGAAAGTGCGGACAATGCGCCTGTTATCGTAAGAATCCACCCTGCGGTAAGCTGTGGCATTTTGCAGAAGTCTTCCAGGAATTTCTTTCCCAGCACTGTCTGGAACACATAGAAAATCGCGAATGACACATCAAGGACGATATAGAGAAAGATATTATGGCGTTTGGCAACGGCGGGAGCAAATGTCCGTATATTGAACTTTGCCTCCGTAGGCGTCGGCATTTTCACGGTAAAGCGAAGCACGAAGAAAAGCAGCCAGATGAAAAGCATTGCGTATGCGGTGTATATGAGCCCGCTGCGCCAGCCAATATGATGCACCAAGGCCACGAATGGAGCATTTGCAAACATGGAGCCAGAATAGCCCACCAGCATCGCAATGCCCAGGCAGGGCGCAAAGTTCTTCGGAAAAGCATTGTGCACTTCTTTAATCAGGCTCAGATATATCGAACTAGCGCCAATCCCCACAATAACCCGCGAAGCATACATTATGTAGATGTTATGCGTAAAGGGAAAAACCAAAGCCCCGATGCAGAAAAGAAGCCCGCCGATATTGATGACGCGATAGCCTCCATATTTGTCAGCCAGCATTCCCGCGAAAAGCTGGCTGATGCCGTAAACATACATGAAAGCAGCGCCAAGCGCGGTAATCTTCGCGGCTGAGACGCCCACATCAGTCTGCAAATCCGTAAATATGGCGCCTGGTATGACGGAGCGCTGGAAATTCGCGAAAAAATAAAACAGCACAGTCAGGAAAAGAAGAGAAAGTACATTCCAGGCTATGCCGCCTTCTACATTGTCACCCTTGCATTTGGTCATTTTTGCTCCTTTGAAAATGAAAAAAAGACCCGCGACTTTTGTCGCGGGCCAAATGACGTTTTATTTCAGCGGCGCGGGCCTCTTCCTGGTCCACCATGATGACCGCCACGAGGGCCAGGCGCTGGGCCGCGATGCGGTGGCGGCGGCAGTGGCCTGTAGTAACGAGGCGGAGGTGGCGGCAATGGCCTGTAGTACCTAGGTGCTGGCGTCACTACTATTGGCGCTGGCGCCACTACAACTGGAGCTGGTGCCGTAACCACTGGCGCAGTAACCACTGGCGCCGTGTAAACTGGAGCTGGCGTGTAAGTCACTTCCGGCGTGTAAGTCACACCTGAAGTCACCGTTACTGGCGTTGAAACCACAACTGGCGGTGTCAGGACATCAACCACATGGGCAACCGTGTTGATTACATCCAGCGCGGTGTAAAGGCCGCTATGGCGATGATGATGGTGGTGATGGTCTGCAAATGTAACATTGGCAGTGAGAACTGTTGCGATAATCGCGATGATGTAGAGCTTCTTGTTCATGGTAACCTCCGTGCGTTTTATTTGCTTTCTCAATTTCTTTGTCTCGCCATTTCCTGGCCTTTGCACATAATACGCACAATTGCCTATTTTATTGTAACAATTGTTTAAAAAAAATGTTTTAAATGTAATTTTTATTCAAGACAACCCCAAAATCAGTCCGTTTTCCCCTCCAGATTGCCTTCAAGACGCGAAAGCTGCACCTCTATTGCGCGACGGTTGTTGGCTTTGCTGACCAAAGCCATCAACTCTGGCGTCTCAATGCTCTCGTCCTGGGCGGGTATATGCCCCGCCACGTATGAAAGATAGCCGCCAATGGTGTCGTACTCCTCATCCTCGGGAATATCAACGCCCATGACCTTGTTGACAATGCCCACTGGCGTCTTTGCATCACATTGCCACACGCCTTTTCTGATTTCCTGAAGCGCGTCCTCTCCCTCCGCATAGTCATATTCGTCCTGAATGTCACCCACCAGAGTTTCCAGCACGTCCTCAAAGGTGACTATGCCCGCTGTGCCGCCATATTCATCAACCACAATGGCCAGATGTATCTTGCTCTGGCGGAATTCCTCCAGCAAATCGCCAATGTTCTTTGACACGGGGATGACAATCAACTTCTTCCTTACAAAGGAATCAAAGACTGACAGCTTCCTTTCGTCAAGCAAATCCTTTGAATATACAATACCGATGATATTGTCAATAGTGCCAACATAAACGGGGATTCTGCTATGCCCCGATTGTATGATGGTCCTCCTGACCTCGTTCACGAAATCCTCAAGTGCCATGTCTTCCCTGTATTCAACGCTGATAACGTCCACTCTTGGCGTCATGATTTTTCGGACACTGAGTTCATCCAGTTCCAGAGCTCCGCGTATCATGCGCTTTTCATCCTCTTCCAGGGCCTGCATCGCGGTGTTGTCCTTGCCCTCTTCGCTTTCAACCAACGACAATATTTCATCTTCCACGCTAGGTTCTGTCTCCCCATCCTCATTGACCTGCCTTTTCGCATCCAAATGCCTTTGCATTGCACGATATGGCATGGTCAAGGGAAACAGCGCACAATACGCAGTTTTCAGCAATGGGACAAAAACCATAACAAAACGCGCGGAGGCCCTCGCAGTCAAAGCACTCATCGCAAGTTCAAGGACGCCATATAATACACCAGCCAGCAATGGAAGCAACCACGCGTAGTGCACACGGCCGCTTGACCACTTTGCATTGCAGTACGCCGCCAGCATGAGAAACCCAAGCACCACAAGGCGGGCGGCAAATATATATCCTTCCTGCAAAGGAAACACCCTGTCCAGCCCTTCTACAGGATGCTCTGATTCCTCCAGGAACTTAATGGTTCCGCCACTAAGCCTGCCAATCTGGTGGCATATCACGGCAAACAGCGCCGCAAAAAAAGTGCAAACACAAAAGCAAGCTAGCGATAGGCCAGGCGTCATAATATGAATCCCTCCAGATTGTGGCGCTGGGCAAGGGCCGCCATGACCCTGGCCTCGGCAGCGCGCATGGATTTGCGGGCCTCGTCGTCAAGGTCGTCTTCGCCCGCAAGATGCAGCATGCCGTGCACCATGTAAAGCACCAGTTCGTATGAAGGCGTGGTTCCAAACTTTCTCGAATATTCAAAGGCGACCTCGGGGCACACATATACCTCGGCAGCCGCCTCGTCTTCAAATTGCAGGCCCTGCTCACGCAAATTAAAGGTCAGCACATCAGTTGCACCCTCGTGCCTGAGAAAATCCCAGTTCATGGTCTGCATGGTCGCCTTGGAGGTCACAACCACATTAAGCGTCCCCTTGCAAGCACCAAGCCCCGCAAGCTCCTGGGCATAAGACAACACCCGCACCAGGCGCTCCCTGCAATGCAAAGGATACGAACCTCTTTCCTTGGACAACCTTATGTTCATTTTGATTGTTCTTCCTGCTTTGGCTGCGATTCGCCTTCCTTGATCAAAAGGGCACTTTCAGGATATTCCGGCCTCACATGATATATCACGCACAATGATTCCACCATGGCGTCTATTATCTTGTGCAGGCTTGATATGGGCATTTTCGCATCGTCAAACTGCCCTGTCTGGAACTTCATCATAACCAGGGAACTGACCTTCTCGCGTATCAAGGCCGAAGTCACACTGGGCCATTTACGCACAGAAGCACGCACCGCGGCCTCGCATACATCCGCGATTGAAACAAGAACCACCTCAATCCTGCGCGGCAAGGGGCCTGGATACGAGAACTGCGCCATGTCAGGCCTGGGCTCACCTGCCTCCTCTGCCTGACGCAAGGCCTGCTCGGCAAAAAACGCCATTATGCTCGTGCCATGATGCTGGGCAATGGCCTCTTTGACCTCGTGGGGCAGATGCGACTTCGCCGCCAGCTCCAATCCATAGCGCACATGCTGGCGCAATATGTTCGCGCTCTCCTGTGGCGTTATCTCATCATGGGGATTCGCCTCGTCGTTAAGCAGATTCTCGGCAAACATTTTTGGATTGCACAGTTTTCCAATATCATGGAAATACGCACAAGTCTCCGTAAGGCGGGAGTTGGCGCCTATCGCACGCGCCGCATCAGATGCAAGACGGGCAACAGAAAGACTGTGCTCGTAGGTGCCTGGCGCCTGCTTCAGCAATCTTTCCAGGAGGGGATGGTCACGGTTGTTCAGTTCATTCAAGGTAAACACAGTGGTGACATTGAACACCAGCTCACAAACTGGTGGCAATAAAAGCATTCCCAGAATGACAACCAGTGCATTCAACAGCAAAAGCATCGGCATCGTAAGCCAAAACAGCGAAAAAGGAGGATTGAAGGCCCACGCCAGTTTGCTTTCCCAAGTGAAAAGCACCGTCACTGCGAATGAACTCAAGACCAGATATATACCGCCCATAAGAAAGCGCAGCCTGCTGTGCACATTCTGGAAGGACACGATTGTAATCAAAGAGCATACCAGGGAATGCAGGAAGAAATGGAACTGGTAGGGTTCGCCAAGAATGACAGGGCCAAGCAGCGAAAGGCACATTGCCCCGCAAATGCCAGTGCGGCGCCCCAGCATGTTTGACATGAGACTGGGCACCAGGGCAGCGGGGAATATGATTATCGCAAAGAACGCAGGCCAATTTTCAAACAGGCTTGCAATGAAGTTGCTAAGCACCAGAAGCCCCACATGGAGGCAAAGCAGCAGAAGAACCAGCCACTGCTTGTGCACTGTATCGTAGAAGTCCTCCCTCAAAAAATAAATGGAATACCCGAAGAAAAGAAGAACCAGGGTGGACAGTATGGCCACGCACACTAGCCGCATAGTGCCCCACTGCACTGGCTCCACCTGCGAACAATATTCCTGGTATGCAAGCAATTTGTAAAACGCGGGGGTGAAAATGCGCTTGTTGCCAGAGACTGTTTCAAAAAGCATTTCGCCATTGCGCACTATCGGCTCGTCCACATCCACATGGAAAAGATTGCCACTCTGGTGCTTGTCCGAGAAATTGCCTTTGGAACGCCCGCATACATAAATGTTCGGGAGACATTCCCCCCAGTGGTTTCCAGTTTCTTCAATATCAGTGGCCTCGGTCAATTCAGCAGGACTCTCTTCCGCCTCCGTCCCGCCCCGTGGTTCCTTGTCCTTCTTTTCAACGACGTACGAAAAACTCTGTTCGGCGAAAATATCGCCGCCTGCAATGAAGGAACTTCTTGCATCGTGGCTGGCTATTGCCTTGACATCATTGCCAACCCAGGACGGAAGCCTGCTGCTCTTGCTGCGGAAAGACAGCATCAACACAAAGGCACTTATGCAAAATCCCCAGGCTAGCAGAAACACTACTATTGAAAGTAGCCAGTCACGACTAGTACCCCCATCCGACGATGATGCTGATTTGCTTTCTGTCATAGGTCATGGCCAATGCAGGCCTGCATTATGGACGCTTGAAAAGCACAGCGGCATTATGACCGCCAAAACCAAAACTCAGATTAAGCGCCAGCGGCACATCCATCTCGCGGGCTTGATTGGGCACATAGTCCAAATCGCAGTCTGGGTCAGGCGTGACCTGGTTGATTGTGGGCGGAACACAGCCGTTCTGGATGGCTGAGACGCATACCACTGATTCAAAACCGCCTGCCGCACCCAGCATGTGCCCCGTCATTGACTTGGTGCTGCTGATGGCAATCTTCCTGGCATGCTCGCCCAACGCCTTCTTCAAGGCCAATGTTTCGCAACGGTCGTTAAGCGGCGTCGAGGTGCCGTGGGCATTCACGTAGGCAAGCTGCTCCACTGGCAACCTTGCGCAATTGAAGGCATTGACTATGGCACGAGATGAGCAAAGCGCATCTTCACGAGGCGCTGTGATGTGGTGTGCATCGCAGGAAAGGCCATACCCAACCACCAGCGCCAATATGTTCGCGCCACGCTTCTTTGCATGCTCATAGTCCTCCAGAACCAATATGCCAGCGCCTTCAGCGGGCACAAAACCATCCCTGTCCTTGTCAAATGGGCGGGATGCCTCCTGCGGCGCGTCATTGCGCTCGGAAAGAGCGTGCATGGACGAAAATGCGGCCTGCCCCAGTTCAACGACGCCTGCCTCGGCGCCGCCGCATAGCATGATGTCCGCATCGCCCCTGCGAATCATCCAATACGCCTCGCCCACGGAATGCAACGCGGAGGCGCATGCGCTCACTATGCCATAGTTTGGCCCCTGCATATTGTAATGAATTGCAAGCTGGCCACTTGCCATGTCGGATATCATCATTGGAACCAGCATCGGTGAAACACGGTCCAATCCCTTTGTGCGCATTACCACAGCCTGTTCGGTAATGGTGCCAAGCCCGCCTATTCCAGACGACACTAGCACACCGCTTCGCTCTGGCTCATAGTTGCCCTCTTCAAGACCAGACGAGGTCATGGCCTCCTTGGCGGCCACCAGCGCATAGTGGCAGAACGCATCCATTCGCCTGATTTCCTTAGGTGAAATATGCTCGTCCAATGCCAGATTGTGAACCTCTCCAGCGATTTTGCAACGACAATTCGAAGCATCGAACTTGGTAATGGGACCTATGCCGCTCTTGCCAGCAAGAAGATTCTCCCAATTCTCAGGTACGCTGTTACCGACAGGGGAAACCGCTCCCATTCCAGTCACTGCAACTATCCGTTCCTCTGACATAATCCACCTCAAAAAATATATCTCAAACGCCTTCCTTGACTAAATGGCGAAAATGCGCCACAAGTACTGCGTTGCCAGGGTCACATATTAACGCAAAGGTCACTTTTCCCATAAATGGGCAGTGACCTTATATAAGAAATCATTGGCCAACCTGCAACATCGGCAGGAAACCAGTGCTAAAAAATCAATTTTCGTGAATCACAGGCAATTATTGTGCTTCACCCTTCTGGATCTTGGCCTCTACATAGTCAATTGCATCACCGACTGTAGTAAGCAATTCCGCCTCGTCATCCTTAATCTTCGTGCCAAATTCGTCCTCAAGAGCCATAATGAGCTCCACAATGTCCAATGAATCCGCACTCAAATCCTCAATGAACTTGTCTGTACGCTTTATCTTGCTCTCCTGTTTGCCGAGCTGCTGCGCGATAATGCGGATAACACGTGCCTCATTGTCTGTCATTTCTTCCTCTCCAAAGTTAAATTCCCTTCCCAGCCAGATTCCAGCACCTGCCTCCTATATTCAGGTGAATTCCTGGAATAAAGCCGTATATAACAAAAAATTTGCGCACAATATACTCCCCCCGCTCAAAATTTCAAGTCAGCATACGCAAAACTGTTGTTTGCGTGCGCAGGGGCGCCCATTATTGCAGGATTGCATAAAGGATGATGTTAGTGCCCAGGCGCGTATAGAATTCATGGGCGTAGTCGCTGATTTCGCGGCTTGCGTAATAGCGGAATACACGCCAGCGCCCGCCTGGCTCCATGCACCATGCAGGCAGGGCCTCCTTCTGGCAATACACCATGTCCTTGCCGCCATCCTCCCGAACCACCTCGAACTTAGCACCGCTGTATGCCGCGTTCTTCAGCACCTGGTCAAGTCCTTCGGTCTGCTCCAGCACCCTGAACTGTATGTTCGTCTTCCACTGACCCAGTTCGTTGCGGGCCCAGCCCATGGCGATGATCGGCGTGCAAAGCACCGCTATCCTGCCGTTCAGGCGTATCGCCACGGCGGAATATGTGCCTTCAGGCCACTTCTCTTTTTCAACATAGTCCCTGACCGTGTCAGGCAGCTTTGCCGTGTCAGGCAGTCCCTTGTAGTAGATGCTGAAGAGAGGATGCTTTCTGTCAAGGGGCATGAATGGATTTCCAGGCAGCACCTTTTCAAAAAGCGTCTTGATTTCGGGCGAGGCCTCCCATTCCGCATAGCTGTGGGATGCCGCCAATTCGGGATGCTCCCGCAGAAATGACGCCGTTATTCCCGCATCTATGAAGATGAAGCCACCGTTTTCAAGGTAATCGCGCAACTTTGCAATCGCCTCCTCTGAAAATGACCATTCACGGCAGTCGGCGGCATTGATGTAGATGAATGGATAATCCGCTAGTCTGCTGTCCGTGAAGTCGCCGATTACTGCTGGCTCTGGTACGATGTTGCATTTGCATTCAGTCGAGACATGCTTCAGCAACGACGACAGCGCGCCTGGATAGCTGCTCCAAAGCAGCCCCCTGGCATTGCCGCCTTCCACATACTGGGCAATGCGTATCTCAGGCCTCGCGTCTTCCGCGATGCCCATCAGCGCTAAAAACGAGATTATGGCAATGCAAAGCCTCATTGTCCCTGTGCCTTTGTTATTTCCGTCACCAGCGCACCATTCTCGGAGGCCTGCCATACCACCTCGTATCCAAAGAGAAATATGCCGTAAATGCGCCCTGGTATCTTCTGGTATGCAGGACGCGGATTGGCGGAAATCAATTTTTCCGCCAGCGCCCTGAAATCATGCAGGCCGCCTGCCTCCAGCTGCTGGCATTGACGCGCCGCCTCTTCCGTGAAACTCACAGGCAAGGCATTTCCGTCTGGCGCATTCTGCGCAAAACTGCCGCGCGCATCTGGTATGGCATCCGCATACGGCACGTATGGTTTTATGTCAATCACAGGCGTGCCTTCCACCATGTCCAGCCCCTCCACCATCAAGGACACCTTCCCGTTGCGGCAAATCACTTCATTCAACTTCAGTACGGAAAGCCCCACTGGATTGGGACGGAACGGCGAACGGGACGAAAACACGCCTATGCGCTTGTCACCGCCTAGACGAGGCGGCCTGACTGTCGCCTTCCAGTGCTCCCGTATTGCCTGGTGGAATATGAACAGCACCCAGATATGGGAGAACTCCTCCAGGCCCCTGACGGTGTTTGGCTGGTTGTAGGGCGGCAGCAAAACTATCTCGCCACTTGCCTCCTGCACCAGCCCTGGCTGCCTGGGGATGCCGAACTTCGTCTTGAAGCAACTCTTCACCACGGCAACCTGAGTAAATTGATATGTTTCCATTAGATTAAATAGTTATCAGTGGGCAGTGGACTGTGGACTGTGGGCTGTGAGCTGCGGATAGTGTTGTGCCTGCCAGGCGCGTATGGC
>JAFYGL010000215.1 GCA_017543165.1 Victivallales bacterium
AGTCAGATTCGCAGTGGAGAATGCGGAGTTTTCCGCCTCGTCGTAGGCGGTGACCTTGATTTCAACCGTTTGGCCAATGAAACTCTCATCCAACTCAATGGAGTAAGTACCGTCACCCAAGTCGGTCGCATCGAATTCTACATCATTCACCGTGAAAACGAAGTGGTCGATGCCCACATTGTCAGTCCAGTCATCCAGGTCATCAACGGTGACCTGATAGCCTTCAACGGCCTGCTTCGGAATAATGGATATTGGCACTGGCGCCGTCATATCATAGACAGTAAACGTGAACTTTGTCGCGCCTTCCTGGCCGATATTGCCAGCCGCGTCAAATGCCTGGATTGCGACTGCATGCCAGTCGCCAACCGCCAATTCATCGGTGGTATATGAATTTGTGTCAGTTGTAAACACTGGTGGGTTGCCTTCAAACCAGAGATAGTAGCCTGTAACGCCAACATTGTCATAAGGCACGTCCCAGGACAATGTGACAAACTGCCCTTCCTGGGTTATAACCAGTTTCTGGTCTTCAGCACACGATCCCAAATCCACTTCATTAGGCGGTGTCACGTCGTCAATAGTCAGCGCCGTGGCTGACACGGGGTCCGATGAAAGGTCGCCTTGATCTGTAACAACTGCGCTGACTGTAAACTCACCAACGTCCTCAGATGTAAGTTCAATGTAGTAGGAATATGAACCATTTCCATTGTCAATCATATTTGCGAATTCCACAACGGTTGGTTCACCATCATTCAAAGAGAAAGAGAAAGATTCTATAGTATCCCCTTGGTCTGGATCTGTGATGTTTGACACAGTCACCTTGATTGCATACGGATTGTCATTGTATGCCTCCTGAACTGCAGTCACGCTTCCAATTACAGGCTTTTCATTGTGTTCAGCACTCATTGCCGTCTCCTTGTTAAGAACACTATCCTTATATAAAAAACTATTTCAATCAATTAAATTGCCACACTGTAATGCATGGTTTGATTATTACAATATGGAAAAACATCTTTTTCACATCATTACCTAAGTTCGCCCTCCCCCATTCCAACGCAGAAACACTGTTCTATCCACAGATTATCCAGATTGCCACAGATAAAAGGCTGCGCCCCTGCGTTGAAATTCCGCGCCTCCGCGTTGTTTGTTCAGGGATTGTACATCTCCACCTCGTAGAGTTCAATTTCGTCCGTGCCTGACTTGAGGTCGTTGAAGGTTACACGGAACTTAACGGTCTTATACACGTTGTCGAATGTGAATGTCTTGCTCCACTCCTTGGCATCCTCCTTCACTTCAACAGGTGTTATGGTCTTCCATTCGCCAGCCTTCCAGATTGTGAAAGTGGGGTTCTTCATGTTGTAGCCGTAGAGTTTGACAGTCTTGAACTTGGGCGACACCTTCGGAAAGTCCATTTCAAACCACTGCTGCTTTTTCCAGCGGTTGGTGCCCCAGGCCAGCATGTCCAGGGAACCATCGCAAATCTTGCGCTTTGCATTGCCGACAAGCTGCACCTCGGAGGCGTCCAGTTCAATCTCATCCCCCTTGCCAAGCAGCAAGTTGCCCTTGTTGTTCATATTGTCCTCGTACGCCTTGATTTTGGCAAGCACTTCCTTTGTGGAGGCAAACTTGGAGGCAAACGGCTTGCTGGTCAGCACATAGACCTGATATGGCGCGAACTTCACGGCCTGCCCCTTAGCCAGTTTGTAGGTAGCCTCGCCCCTGTATTCATGCCAGGTGCCATTGACAGCCTTGTCCTCCAGCGTGGCGGTGAAAGCCTCTGGATATGGGTTCACCATGGCCAGCAGTTTCATGCCGTTGACTTCGAACAATGTGCAGTCCAATTGCTTTTCCGCCTTGATGGGCAGGTAGTTCACCTTGTCAGACAAGAGCAGGTCGTTCAACTCCATGATGGACTGGTTCAGATATGCGAATGCCTCGAACATGTGCCTCTTGTCGTCAATGTCGTGGTATGCGTATGGATTGCTGACTCTGGAGCCATTTGCCATAGCCGTCCAGGCCTGGGCAATCAATTCGTCCCATGTGGGATAGTCCGCATATTTGTTGCCGAATTTATATGAGAAGAACTGCCCTGTGAAGCCAGCCACCTTCTCTGGGCGGCCATAGTCTGTGACCTCGTGAATCTGCGACCTGACCTTTTCAATCGGGACGCTAAGGAAACGCTCCTTTCCTGAGAAGAACGGTGAAATGTAGGTGTGCATCATAAATACGTCAATGCACTCGATGTAGCGCTGGGGCGCGCGTGTGCAGGACATGATCGGATGGTACGGGTCATGCTCCTTCACATAGTCGTAGATGTACTTGAGGTAGATTGGCGAGATGCCGCGGCATTCAGGCTCGTCGCAGATGTAGTACCCCAGGAAATCCCTGCCCTTGTTGCGGTCAATCACCTTCTGCACCGCATCGAACAGCTCCTTGCATGGCTTCACATCCTTTGTGGCCTCCTTGGCCTCAATGTTCATCTTGGGGCAGAGCCGCGCTGGTTCAAGCGTGGGGCAGCTGAACTCGTTCATGCAGATGTAGTCCTTTTCCTCCGCAAAGCGCTTCTCCATCATTCTGCCGCCGCGATAGCCCAGCGCATAGATGTACCTGGGGAAATATGGCTTGCCGTTCCTGACAATATGCCCGTCCTGTATCCAGACCACCTCGCCGCCCTTTTCTGGTGGAGGCAGCCTCTTCACCGATGTGGCAGTCGCCGCAAATACCTTGCCGTCCACAATCAATCTGGCGCTCACATCCAGTTTCTGGCCTTCCTTCAATTCGGGGAACTTCTCCTCAAAGTCAACAAATGCGCCTTTGGCATTCAACTTGCGGACCTTGTCCACAACTTTCAGTTCGATTACGGCCTTCTTGCCTCCAGCCAGTTTGAAGTTGACCTTGCCAGCCAGCCTCTTTACATCCTGGCCTGGATAGTAGTTGTTGGCATACTGGGGCCAGGTTATCTTTATGTCGATGGGCTTGTACTCCGCCTCAACTGGATAATAGCGGCCCAACTCCACATCGCCCTTCTTCAATGTCACCTTCACCTTGTGGTAGCTCTTCTGGGAGGCGGGGAAATCCAGGTCCTTCACCAGATATTTGCGGTTGCCATGCTCCACGCGCACTTTCTGCGTGACCTTGCCGCCATTGGGCACTTCCACAGTCATGTCCCAGTTGCCTACGCTTTCCGAAGTACCCTCCACATTCACAATGACATTACCCTTGATGACGTCGCCTTCCTGGGAGAGGTAATCGCCGCGCACCACGGGAACGCACACATCCTCTACGCCCTTTCTCTTGGGGAAGCCCTCCACTGGCTTGAACGCCTTGCTTTCCTGGAAGCCACTGTTCAGCGGTGCCCATGTGCTGAGGCCGCCGCCCCTGGTCTGCGTCCTGGCGATGTTCAGCAGCCAGGTCTTGTTCCACATCTTGTTCCTGGTCATGTAGAACGCCGAATACGGTATCTTCACTTCAAGATACCAGGCCTTGTCATCCTTGCTGGTGCCGCTTTGCCAGAAGGGCGCGAATTTGTCAGGCGTGATATTGCCGCCTTCTGCGCGGTACATGGCGTATGTGTCATTCTGGCAGCCCACCGCAAAGTGGTAGTACTCCACTGGATTGCCCGCAGGCGAAAGGAACATCTCGATTGCATCGCTGGTCCAGATGCTGCCGCCCCAGTGCAAGGTCTTGATGTTGCTGTCCAGGCAGATGATGCCCAGATACACGGCATCTTCGTCCGCCAGCACCATGAATTCCGTCTGGTCCTTGATTGGCCTGCCTGACTGGGACTTCATCCTTATGAAGCCACTGGTCTTTGTCGCCGCCTTCCACGCCGCCTCGTCCAGCTTTCCATCAACCACAATTGGCGATGTGGGCGCAGTCACAGTCAATGCCCTCGCAGCCATGCAACATAACAAAGACATCAGCAGAAAACTCAATTTCTTCATAAGAAATCCCTCATTTTAAGATTATACAAAAACAACACAATATTCCCTCGTGACAAAGGTAATGTACCCAACAAACTCTCATCCCGCAACTGCCAACAAGAGTTTTTTTTGCGCCTCGGCCTTGCATGGTCAGGGGTTGTACATTTCGATTTCGTAGAGTTCGATGTCGTCCTGGCCAACTTTAAGGTCATTGAAGGAAATGCGCAGTTTCACGGTCTTGTAAACATTGTCGAATGTGAATGTCTTGCTCCAGTCCTGGGCATCCTCCTTGACTTCCACTGGCGTGATTGTCTTCCATTCGCCCGCCTTCAAGATTGTGAAACTGGCATTCTTCAAGTTGTAGCCATAAATCTTGATTGTCTTGAACTTTGGCGACACCCGCGGGAAATCCATTTCGAACCACTGCTGCTTTTTCCAGCGGCTGCATCCCCACGCCAGCATGTCTGTGGAACCGTCGCAAATCTTGCGGGTGGCATTGCCCACCAGATACACCTCGGACGCATCCAGTTCGAAGGTGTCACCTTTGTTCAGAAGCAGGTTGCCCTTGTTATTGACACTGTCCTCGTATGCCTTGATTTTGGCCAGGACTTCCTTCGTCGGGGCAAACTTGGATGCGAAGGGCCTGCTGGTCAGAATATATACTTGATTCGGGGCAAACTTGACAGTTTGCCCCTTTGCCAGTTTGCAGACGGCCTCGCCCCTGTATTCATGCCAGGTGCCATTGACCGCCTTGTCCTCCAGCGTGGCATTGCACGCCTCTGGATATGGATTGACCATAAGCAGCAGTTTCATGCCATTGTGCTCGAACAAGGTGCAGTCCAACTGCTTTTCCGCCTTGATTGGCAGGCTTTTCACCTTGTCCGACAACAGCAGGTCGTTCAGTTCCATGATAGCCTGGTTTTGATAAACGAATGCCTCGAACATGTACCTCTTGTCATCAATGTCATGGAAAGCGTAGGGGAAATGCACCATGGAGCCATTTGCTATTGCGGTCCATGTCTGCGCCTGCAATTCATCCCAGGTGGGATAGTCTGCGTATTTGTTGTTGAACTTATATGTAAAGAACTGCCCCGTGAAGCCAGCCACCTTCTCGGGCCGCTTCAAATCCCTCACCTCGTGTATTTGAGCGCGGACCTTCTCAATGGGCGTTGAAAGGAAGCGTCCATTGCCAGAGAACATGGGCGCGATGTATGTGTGCATCATGAACACATCCGCGCACTCGATGTAGCGCTGCGGCGAGCGTGTGCAGGTCAGCACCACGTGATAAGGGTCCGCCTTCTTCACATATTCGTAGATGTACCTTAAATAGACAGGGGATATGTCGCGGCATTCTGGCTCGTCGCAGATGTAGTATCCGATGAAATTCTCGCCCCTGTGCCTGTCAATCACCTTCTGCACCTCGACGAAGAGTTCATCGCAGGGCTTCACATCCTTCGTGGCCTCCTTGGCCTCGATGTTCATCTTTGGCAGCAGGCGGAATGGCTCCAGCGAATAATGCGCGAACTCGTTCTGGCAGATATAGTCGTTGTCCTTCTCGAAGCGTTCCGTCAAACGCCTGCCGCCACGGTACTTGTAGGCGGCAATAAACCTGGGGAAGTAGGGCTTGCCATCCCTGACAATGCGCCCGTCCTGCACCCACACAATCTCACCGCCCTTCTCTGGCGGAGGCAGTCTCTTGACGCAGGTCTGGACTGAGGCAGATTCCTTGCCATCGACTATCAGCCTGGCAGACAAGGCAAGTTGCTGCCCTTCCTTCAATTCAGGGAACTTCTCCTCAAAGTCCATGCGGTCCCCCTTTGCCTTCAACTTGCGCGACTTGTCCCCGACCTTCAGTTCTATGACCGCCTTTTTCGCATCCGCCTCCGACAGTTTGAACCTCACCTGCCCTGCCAGCCTCGTCGCGTCCTGGCCTGGATAGTAGTTGTTGGCGTACTGTGGCCATGTGATCTTTATGTCGATGGGCTTGTATTCAGCCTCCACAGGATAACAGCGCCCCAGCTCCACATTGCCGTTCCTCAGTGTCACCTTGACTTTGTGGTAGCTTTTCTGCGAGGCTGGAAAGTCCAGTCCCTTGACCACGAACTTGCTGTTGCCATGCTCCACGCGCACCTGCTGCGTCGCCTTCCCGCCATCGGGCACCTCCACCGTCATATCCCAATAGCCGACCGCCTCCGCCGTGCCCTCCACATTCACTGTCAGATTACCCTTGATGACATCCCCTTCCTGGGAAAGGAAATCGCCACGCACGACTGGAATGTAAACATCCTCAATGCCCTTTCGCATTGGGAAGCCCTCCACTGGCTTGAACACCTTGCTTTCGTGGTATTTGCTGTTCAGAGGCGCCCAGGTGCTGGGGCCGCCCTCCCCGCTCTGGTTGCGGCAAATATTCACGAGCCAGGTCTTGTTCCACATCTTGTTTCTGGTCATGTAAAATGCGGAATACGGTATCTTCACTTCCAAATACCACGCCTTGTCATCCTTGCTGACGGCGCTCTGCCAGAACGGCGCATATTTGTCAGGCGTGATATTGCCGCCCTCCGCGCGGAACATGGCATACGTGTCATTCTGGCATCCCACCGCAAAATGATAGTATTCCACAGGATTTCCCGCAGGCGAAAGGAAGATTTCCACTGAATCGCTTGTCCATACGCTGCCTGCCCATTTAAGTTTCCCGATGTTGCTGTCCAGGCATGCAATGCCAATATATACCGCCTCGTCATCCGCCAGCATGGAGAATTCCGTCTGGTCCTTCATGGGCTTTTCCGCCTGGGACTTCAATCTAATGAAGCCAGTGGTCTTGACTGCCGCCTTCCAGGCCGCCTCGTCCAGCTTGCCATCCACCACAATGGGCGAACTAGGCGCAGACACTGTCAATGCCCTCGCAGCCATGCAGCACAGCAAGGACAACATCACAAAACACAATCTCTTCATAGCAGTTCCCTCCATTATTATCAAACACCATAAAAATCAAGAGTAATGTACCCAGCAAACAAGCATTTCGCAACTGCCAAGCGATTCTCAATATCCTCTCTGCAATGCACGCTGGAAGGCCCACTTCAGCAGGGGGGCGGCGTATTTTCCGCCTGAACCGACATGCTCCACGACGCACACGCCTGCCAGGCGGGGATTCTCCGCAGGCAATGCGGCCACGATTATGGCGTGGGGCAAGGCATTTCC
>JAFYGL010000216.1 GCA_017543165.1 Victivallales bacterium
GCAACTTGTTCACATAGTATCGTGTCCCATCCTCCGCCATGATGACGGGATACACATGCAAGTTTTCTCCATGCCTGCTCAACTCGAAATGCATGGAGGTAAACTTGTGCAGATTAAGCGGATTGAATGGCTGCTGGCTTCGCTTCTCTATGAAACGGCCAGGCGTGGAGGCCCACTTGTTGAGCCATATCTGCTTGTCGGCTGGCGAAATGGGCAGAAGCGTCATGGGACGGCCAGAGACGCCCAGGGCACGTAATTGCGGAAGCACCCATGTCAGGAAGTCGCTGTCCTGCTTTGACCAGATGTATTCCGATGTGTGGCTGCCGTTCTCCGCATCCGCCTTTGCCAGCGAAGCCGCAAAACGCACCTTTGCAATGTCCATGAGATTCCTCATGCCATTGATGACAAAGTAGAATCTTGCCTTCATTCCCTTGTAGTCGGGGATGAATTCGAGTTCAACTGTCAACTGTGCAGGGATGGGGCCTTTTGCGGCTTGCGGCTGTGGCCTGGGTTGAAATGCGGGGCGCGGGGCAGGGGATTGCGGCCTTTGCGTGAAGATGTCGCTGAAGAAATCAGTTTGGCGTGGATTGGGAGTAGTATGCTGCGGAGCAGGACGCGCAGGGGAGGGCGACATCATTGGCGCCTGTGGCCTGTTTGCAGGGGCGGCTGGCCTGGCACTTATGTTTTCTTGCGGAAAGTCCCACTCCATGTCCAGGCAGACCTGCTTCAGCATCAGATAGGCGGCGTATGTGTGGGCGCATCTGTCATTCTTGTAGCCGCAGGTGCAAGTTCGCTTCCACTGCCCGTCATCCTGCAATTTCCAGGTGCAGCGGTGCGCGCCAATTGTTGCCGCCAGTGATTTCTTGGTAAGGCTTAGGAGCAGGTCCTTTTCCGCGTTGACAATGCGGAGGGCCAGTAACTTGATTGGCTGTGGATAGTCCAGCGTGGCCATGTCTGGCCACGCCTCAAGCCAGGCTGGCTTCGTGTCTCCTATGAGCCTTATTTCGTTCATTTCTGATATAAAATGTGAGCGCCAAAGCGTCCATGTGAGCGCCGAAGCGGCGCTCACTCAGGTTGGCCAACTTGAGAGGGGGCGCTTGTTGGATATCCGCGCAGGTTGGCCAACCGGGGGGATAACCGCGCAGGTTGGTTATTTGCCAGAGGCGTATTTCTTGCGTACTTCCTCGGTGGTTGCATCGACGATGCGCGGGACGGCCTCGCATTTTGCACAGCCGTATTTGCCTTCCAAAACGGCCTTGTGGCATTCATGGAAGTCCTTCAACTTGAAGTACAATATGTGGGCGTTGGCGAAGTCTGCCTCGCGGATCAGTTTTCTCCTGCGCATGAGGCGGTATGTGTGTGTAAGCTGCGCTGGCTTGCAGAAGCCCTTTCTCCAGGACCAGGTGGGCACTTTGCGGACACTGCCGTCTGGGAAGCGCACTGGATATTCCTCGCCGAATGGCTCCAGGCATTTCACATTGCAGGCGAATTCTACATTGTGCATGTATGTGACGGCGGTGGGGCACTGAATTGCCAGGCAGTAGCCGTCTTCCTTCATCAGCAAATCCAGTGGCGAGCCTTCGCCCAGAACGCAGACCTCGTGGTGGTGCTCAAGGATTTCCCTGGCACCATTGCCCCATGCGGAGAAGGAGTGCGTGGGATTCATCGAGCGGAACACGCCTGGCATCACGCGGAACGCATTGGACAATGCCCCGCATTGTGAAGGCGTGGTCTTGGGGTCGAATACGCCGTCTTCTGGGAACTTGAAGAAGTTGAAGGCGGGCATCATGAGCAGTCCGTCCTTCCCGATATGCTCCATCAGCATCTTTGCGACCGCCTCTGGCCCGCCTTCGATTTCGCCCAGCGCGGAGAATGCGCAGTGCACAATCAGTTTGGCGTCTTTGGCTACGCCCAGGCTCGCCAGCGTGCTTTCTAGCTGTTCAGGGGTTGAACTGTATTTTTTCTCTACCGTGATATAGCCGTATTTTTCCAGGAACTGGAAGTCTTCCAGAATTGCGCTGATTTCCTCCTTGGTGAGGATGATGCCTTGTGAATACTGCATCTTCAGTATTGCGTCCGCCAGCGTGATCTTGCCGTCGCAGAAGCCATATACAATAAAGACAGTCTTGAACTTGAAGCCACGCCTTTCCTCCCAGGGAACCAGCGCCTGGGAAACCAGATATCCTGGTTGCTTCACGTGGATGATCATGTTTGCGGCATGAAGCAGCGGCACTGGCATTCTGTTGCTTGAATCTTCCGACAACTGCTCTATTGCAGGGGCGGCCAGCACATCCAGCCTGCTGCGTATGTCGCTTTCAACTACAGTGCCTGGCGCGTACTTGTTGATGTCCATCAGGCGCTTGACAATTAGTTCCTTGAAGTGCAGCAGGCGGCCCAATGCGAAGTAGGGCAGCATTTCCTCCTTCATGTAGCCGCTGAGGGATTCGCTTATCTTCTCCTGGAATGTCTTTGTGGCGGCGGCCATGAGTTCTGGCAGAAGAGCCTTGAATTCCTCCTTGCCGTAGGTGGCTTCGACTGCGATTGCAGTTGCCAGTGTGGCATCCGCGCAGCGTCCCATGTCCCAGTCATTGGCTGAGAAGATGGGGTGCGTGCTGTGGTGCAGTTTGTAGTGTGTGTTGTTAAGCCAGTTGCTTGGAATGCCGATTGCGGCCACGGACATGAATGTGTCGTCCGACAGGTTGCCTGCCTGCTGGGTTATGTCGATGCCAGGGAACTGGCCCAGTGCGTCAGGCAGTATCCAGTCGGTGAAGGAAGGCGCTGCGTCGAAAGTGAGGCGCACTTTGTTGTGCTTGCGCCCGTTCTCATCCTCGGAGATGTGGCACACGCAGTCGAAACTGTATGCGTGGAGTGCCTTGCGCACGTTCTCCTTCTCAGCAAACCAGGCGCTGAAACCATACAGTTCCATGCCGATGATGACACGCAGCGTCTTCTTCAACGGCGGCAACTTGCCTTCCTGGGACAGTTTGCGCACCGCCGAGGCCACGGCGATTGCGTTTGCCGCGCCTGATGCGTCGTCCGTCTCGAATGGCTCGTAGATGTGTGCGATGAGCAGGATTTCATCCTTGCTTTCGCCAGGGATTACGCCTGTTATCAAGTTGATTTCACCATCGTAGATTTTTGTTCTGACGATGCCGTGTCCAGTCACGGTCTTGCCTTCTGCAAGCAGTTGCCTTATGAAGTTCGCCTTGCGCGGCGTGATGGAGAGGAATGTGCCGCGCCTGTCGCCCAGTGCATGGTACCATCCCTGGCGGGAGATTCCGTTGCTCCACCTGTAGTCGTCAATCGCCACATCTGGCATCTGTGAATCGCAGGCCAGGCAGGCAACTGCGCCAGCCGCGTTGCATTTGTTGTATGCGCCAGTGAATCCAGGCTGGTAAACCATGACGATCTTGCCCTTCACATCTGGGTTGTCATGGTCCACGTCCGCCCAGTCAACGACTTGGCCGCTGAAGCCTTCTGGCGCGGATGGGGCGCTCCACATGCCCACAGCGTACGGGCTTTCGTTGGTATCGCATATCATTGCCTCCTCTGGTGTGAGGCCTGGCACATCCAGTTGGAAGAATGAGCGTCCCGTCCTGTCCCAGGCCTGGGGCATGATGCAGTCCAGATTGCGGCTTTTGCCATCGCATTTCAGGGGAATCTGCCTTACGTCCTGGAAGCCCTCCGCCTTCAGGAATTGCTCGCATACGTATGCCGACCTGGCAAAATTCTCCTGGCCGTAGCATTTTTCGATTTGCGCGATGATTTCAGTGCGTGTCTTGGCATTGTCAATGTCCATCGCCATTGCCAAGTCCTTTACTAATTGCTCAAGCATGATGCCTTGTCCTAAGTTTTTTGTTTGTTTTTAACGGGCGTTAACGGGCGGGCTGAAGTCCGCCCCTACGATAACGGGCGTTCACGGGCGTTCACGGGCGGGCTAAGCCCGCCCCTACGATACGCCCGTTGCCGCCGTTAACGTTTGCGACCGAAGAGGCGGTCTGCGAAGTCGTAGTAGTTTGCCCAGTCCTTCGCGGTGATGGAGTGTTTGCCCGTGCGCAGGTGGTAGTGCATTACGCCGCTGTGTATCGGCGTGTCAGGGGCAGGCCATTCCGCATTCTCCAATGTGGGCATGCCATACAGTTTCCATGCGGGGGATGAGGCCTTCAGCGACAGGAATTCGCCCTTGGGGTCGGCATTGATGTCCTGTGTGGCGCTTGCCACGTAGATGCCTCTTGGCGCGATCAACGCCAGCAGCTGGTGCTGGTCAATGGGCAGGTCTTCCACATTGTCAATGTATTCCACGGACTTGCCGCAGAGCCAGGTGCCTTTTTCCCAGTAGTCAATGGGCAGTGTCTCGCCGAAGTTGCGCCTGGATATCTTGGCGCCCGCGCTGCCCGAATTGTTGGAAATGGCGCCTGCGAAGCGCTGGTCTGTGGCGGCAGCCCACAGAGCGGTCTTGCCCAGGCGGGAATGCCCTACGGTGATTGCCTTTGTGGCGTCCACCAGCGGCTCCTTCTCCAGCGCATCCAGCATGATGGAATAGCACCATGCCCATGCGCCGATGATGGAATACTTGCGCAGCCACTTGCCAGCCTTGGCTTCCGAGAATGGCACCATGTATTCGGTGCGTATGTCCTCAGGCGGGCAGAGCAATGCGAATGGGCTCATGCGCATGCCGTTCATGTGGTCTGGGCATGCCTGCAAATACGAGGCGGTCGCCACAGCATAGCCCCGCTTGATTGCCTCCACTATGTTGTATGCCTCCAGGTTGTAGGAGCGTCTCTTGCCGCTGATGCGCCCGAGGTAGGACTTCCCGTTTTTGCTGCCGTGAAACACGGTATGGGCCACTGTGATATCGCTTTCGGGCGTAATGGCATGGTTGCCGCCGAATGACAGTCCCACGAACACGGGGGAGGGGGCCTTGGCGTTCTTGGGGACGTAGAGCAGCATGTCCAGGTGATGATGCCTTCCGTCCTTCATGTCGCTGTTGATGCGGATTTCCTTGCGGATTGCCAGGCCGTCCAGCGCATCGTCCTTTTCGGAGAGCAACTCGAATGTAAGGCTGTCAGGCTTTCCAGGCATCAGGCCATACATGATTTCCTTGAACAACTGGAGAGTGCGTGGCCTTTCCTCCTTTTCCCATTCTTCCTTGGTCTTGGATACGATGGGGGGCAGCGTGTATTTCACGACTTTGCTCTCGTCTTTGTTGTAATGTATTCGCCAGAGTTTTTCGGAGTATGCCGCGACTGCCTGGAAGGCCATTTTCGCGCCATAGTCGTCTAGATACTCTGCTATTTCCTGTAATGTGGCATCATCAAGGTTGACATTCTTCACTTGCATTTTCAGGGCCCTTTCCGTGGATGGCTCGTTCAGGACTACATTTTTTGTGACGCATCCCGCGAGCGCAACGGCGACTACTACAATTGTAAAAAAACTGATTTTCATTTTTTGAAAACTAATGCAATCATGAAATCACAGATTAAGACAACCGCGGTAAGTGGCAATTTCCCGCAGTGCGGCATGTACCTGGCGTACTTTCCATTCCAGGTGCCACTTGTCCGTCACATATTCCATGCTTGGTTCCCATCCGATTCTGGAATCCGTCTCCACAGCGGGGATGGTGTCCTTTGCATTTTCGATTTCCGTGTATGCCAGTTTTTCGATTTCGTCCAGTATTGCCAGCGCCTCTTCCTTGGTGGTGCTGGTCTGCATCTTCATGTTCAACTGCCACCACTGCTTGATGTGGATGGTGGTGTTGATGGAGTTGCGGATGAAATGCCCAAGCGCCTCCAGGCGTTCTCCTTCTGGCGTGTCCTTGACTTCCTGGACCGCCTCAAGCCCTTCGTTCCACAATTTCAGCATGCGGTGCAAAGCCCTCAGCTCAGCGGGATAGCGGAGGAAGCCAGGCGTCTGGTTCTCGTTTTCGTATGGGGTGTAGAATGTCTTGATGATGCCGCTGCCGAAATGGGCATGTGGCGCGGTGGGGAACTTGATTTCCTTGGGGGACATGGTGCGGGTTATGTTTGGCTGGAAAATGAATGGATATGCCGCGCCCACGCGCCATGGGCCGTACTGGTCCTCGTTGCTGGCTGTGTAGTGGTTCATTGCCTCGCCCCAGAGTTTCCATGCCTTGAGCACTGCGTCCGCATGTTTTTTGCCGTAGTCGCGGATTGCGGCTTTGCGGAACAGTTCGTCATAGTCTGGCTCGAAGCCGTCCCATCCAGTCCACTTTACGATATCTGAGGCGATGCAGTTCCAGAATCCGTAGTGGTGTGTCGCATAGAGGCTGTTCACGCCCCATTCATAGTGTGCCTTGCGGAGGCGCAGGCACCTGGTGAGCCAGCGGTATGGCACTGGCACGTATGGCACCACGCCGAAGTCCCAGGCCACGCCAGCCACGTTGCAGTTCGCGGAGAGGCGGAGCCCCAGTTTGTGGGCTTCCTCGCATTCGCTGGTGAAGTAGTATCCTGGCTCCGTGGCGGAGATGGTGTAGTCCATGACAGGTGTCTTCAAGCCCTCCAGTTCACGCTTGGAGAAAATCTCGTAGGTCACGCTGAGGCCGATGTCCTTGGGCAGGTTCTCCAGGAACTTCTTGCGTATGTCAAGGGGCGCATATCCCCAGTTGTAGGTGCTCCAGCCCACCTTTGCCGTTGGCTTGACGGCATGCACGGCCTTCTTCACGCATTCCAGATATGCGGGATAGTCGTAGCACGGATACCATCCAGGGCTGGGCCTCGTGTCCGGAATGCCGTCAATCACGCTGAGCTTGTATGGCTTGCCTGACGTGTGCGGGTCCTTGCTGGGGAAACTAAGGGATTCGCCGCACATTCCAATGCCGACTGCCTTTGGGTAGCGGCGGAAAAGTTCGCCATAGACTGCGTCAAAATACTGCTGCACATTATCCTCGTCAGGATGATGGTAGCACTGCATGTAGTTGAATATGGTGGATTTTACGCCGAAACGCTCCGCGCGCTCCATGATGTCGTTTATGTTTGCGGGGCCAGCGGCTGTGACGTCAAAGTCCTTGACCATGATGCATATTGTGTCGTATCCCGCATGTACGATTGCCCGCAGTTCGCTGTCGCAGTAGTCGTCGATGCCGCATCCTGAATGGACGCTGATGCCGTTGTATATGGGTGTGCGGTCGAAAGTGCCCTTTTGCAGGACGGGTGCGCCCTCCAGGCTCATGATGTCCTCGATATGGACAGTTGCCTTGAATGCGTCCATTTGGAATGTACTGACGGTGATGTGCTTGTCTTCCACAATGAGGTCGAAGCCCTTTTTGCGCTGTGTGTTTTCCTGGAACCAGAGCACCTTCTCCCCGTCCGTATGCGTAAGCCTCAGGGATATGCCCATTGACACGAAAAGGTAGTCCTGCAAGTCATTGACTGCGTTTACAATTACAATGCCAGCGTCCTCCGCGAAGCCCAGCCTCCAGCTTTCATCCAAAAGCACCTCGTTTGGAAGGGGTGCTCTTTCTGCATCGCGGCGTCCTGGAACGTGCACCTGCCAATGGCGGGCGCGGAAATCGTAGTTTTTCTACTTGGTCATGCTTGATTTTCTCCCAAAAGATATTTTGTATTCAACAAGAAAAAATAATGGGGTAACTTACTTAACTACGAGCCGAAAGTCAAGCAGGAAAGTTTAAATAAGCGCCCAACGAACAGTTATTCCATTTCAACTATTGCAAAGCAATGGAAGTCAAGGTGCATCTTCAGTGTCTTTCCATTGAAGCCGTTGACTTTGCTGCCGAAATTGGCCTGGTCCATGAGGATGGGGCCTCTCACGGGCGGCACCTTGTATTTCTTCTGCAATTCGAAGAGTTCCTGGTATTCGGGGTCTGGGGCGGGCATGGTGTCCACGGCATTCTTCAGTCTGGCCTTGAGACCCAGTTTGTTCAGGTCGAAGGTGATGGTGAAGTCCTGGTTCACATGCTCCTTGCCAACATGGCCGACGACCGCCAGGAGTTTCTTCCTGTCTTTGGAAACAAAGCAACTGACATAGATGTCCTTGGCACCTTCCACTTTGGCTGGCTCCTTCCAGTAGCCGATGAAGTCCGCCTTGTCCACGCCGAATCTGTCGTAGATGCGTATCAGTTTGTCGAACATGCCCAGATGGTTTCTCCACAGGCAAGGAATGGTGTTGTGGATGAGGGTGGCTGCGAAGATTGCCTTGTCCATGCGGAATTTGTATGGCGCGTCCTCCTCGTCGCCGCCGTATTTTGGATTGAGCCTGTCGATTGGCATGTACACGCTGTTGGTTATGCCCCAAGGCAGTGTGCCCAGTTCGCTGGCGAAAATGTCAATGCCGTAACTGTCCAGAATGTCCTTCTTGTTGTGCAGCAATGTGCTGGAGGCCTGGCGGACCTGTTCGCCATTGAGCAGATGGGTCGCGAATGTGTAGGCGGGCAATTCCACCTTGTCAGTATTGTGGACAACGAGGACTGGCTCCTTGATGCCTGCCTCCAGCTGCGCCAGGGCGATGCGCCTGTAGAATTCGCGCTGCGCCAGAAGCGGTGTGCGTGCATTGCAGCCGTGCACCTCGTTGGAGCACTCATTGACACCGCCAAAGTCGAAGTAGATGCCCTTGATGTCAGGCAGGCGTTTTAGCAGTTGCTTGTATTTCCAGATGAAGAAGTCGTTGGCTGAAGTGCGCGGGCAGCAATCGTACACGAAATGGCCTGTGTGCGTATAGTCCATTTCATTCATTGGCTTGAATGTCCACTCGTTGATATATGCGGCTGTTTCCGGATATTTGATTGAAAGGTTGCGTGCGCATGTGTATGGGATTGGGCGCACGTTGTGCCCCTTGCAGATTTTCTCCAGCGTGTCCTTTTTCGCCTGTTCCTCCTTGCGCCCGTCATTGTCGTCGATGTCGCCGAAGAAACTGCCCAGGTCGCCGCCGTTGTAGCCAGTGAGGATTACGATGTCGCTGGTGGGGCGTCTGCCAGGCCTATTCATCGGCGCGATGTAGGACCAGCTCAAGGTGTCAAAGGGATAGTTTGAGGCCAGCGGGCGCACAGGCGTGGCAATGAATCCGAATTCCAGTTCAAGAGGCTTTCCAGCAGGTACTTTGCTCATGATGCTGATGGTCACCACCGCCTTGTCGCCGTCTTTTTCGATAGTGTAGGCATTTTGCTCGCGTTCATTCCAGGCGCTTCTTGTCTCACAGAAGAAGCAAAGCCCTTTTTCCTCGTCTCCCAGCCAGAAGCAAGGATAGTAGCGGACCTTGGTGGTGCCGTTGGCGACTGCGCTGGTTGTCTTGCTTCCCCAGCCCCCGCCGCTGGCGCCGTGCACGTACTTGGCGTATCTGGCTGGCATTGTGAAGCGCAGCTTCAATGAATTGAGCTGCTTTTGCGGCGTGACTGTGACGTAGTTCATCTGAATGCCGTCATATTCAATCCAGCTCTTGCTGGCGAGGGAGGCACCGTCCACGCTTGCCTTTGCGCCGAATTCAGCCCTGTGCTCCTTGGTTGAGGCGATGTTCATGCCACTTGTGCCTGCCTTTTCATCGCCTACAAGCAATTCAACTGGAGCCAGCAGAAGTTCCTCGCCATTTGCCTCAATTTGGGTTGGAAGCAGCGCATTTTCCCAAACATATTTGCGCCCGTTGCAAACCTCGACTTGCAGGCGATTGGCGCTTGCCTGGTTCTTCATCGGGGTGAAGGGCGGGATGATGCGCTCTGGCTGGAAGTCCTGGTGCTCCCATTCGCCAATGCCAGGATAGTTCAGCACCTTGGAATCCATGGCCTTGCCGTCCGCCTTGTCCACAAGTGAAATGGTGTATTTGCCTGCTGGCTCGCTGCGCTTGAATGGGATTGTCAAAGTATCCTCCGTGGCGGGATACACCGTCTTTTTGCCGTTGGGCGCAAGCAGTTGAACCTCGCCCTGGAAGGAGGAACCCTTCTTCAGGCGAAGCATGTTCTGCTTAAGCGAGATGAGAATCTTCTCTTGCAACAGGAGTGAAGTTACATTGAAGAAGTCGTCATTCAGTTCAAATGGCATGATTTCACGCATGACGACCTTGTCACCCTGCTTGAATGTATAGAGCAGTGCATCGTAGTCGGCGGAAGATATTGTGCTGGTCAAGTTGTCTGTCAATATTTCGCCGCCTTTGACGCTCCATTTGCGGTTGTAGATTGACATCGGCGCGGCGCTGCCATCCAGTCTTGCCATGGCGAGGTCGTATGTGACTGTGCTGTTTACGGGCGTCGCAATGGTGAATTTCTGCACATATTCTCCAGAAGACGGGTTGCTTTGCTCCCGCATCTGGAAGGTGGCGGCAGGCGCGAATACCGCCTTTATCAAATTGCC
Source organism: Victivallales bacterium (assembly GCA_017543165.1). Next base: position 10,314 of record JAFYGL010000216.1, read on the forward strand.
GTCCTTGCCGCTATAGACATCGCCAGTTATGTTCATGGACGAGTGCACGCCGCATTCGGGCAACTTCCAGGAACGGCAGAAATTGATTTCAGCCTCCTTGGGCGGTCCTTGAAGTTCGATTGACGACCATGGAATCGCCACTTCGCCCTGCCAGAGAATCGAATCGTCTATGTTCATTGACTTGCTTGTCCTGTAGGTCCAGGGCACGTTGTATTCCGCCGCGTTGTCCTTCCACTCCGTGTAGCCGCCTGCCACATTTCCCGCAAAACGATAGTAGTGCCCATTTGCGTGTATGTAGAATTCAAAGGATTCAGTCCCCCATGCCTCTGGCTCCTTTGCGGGCGTGCGCAATGCGCCTTCCTGTATGGGCACTCGGCCTGGGAACAATGAGGTGAAGCCAAGGTAGAGGTTCTTTTCATCGTGGCAGAGCATGAAGGTGTGTGGCGGCAGCTGCCCTGACTTGCGCGGCATGTTGCCGCGGATCAGATGGGGCATGGAGCCAGCAAAATTCCAGCACTTGTCATTCAATTTGCCGTCGATTTCAGGCTTTGCCATCTTTGCTGGTACTGGCGGTATGCTGATGAGCATGGGATGCGTTTCCGCCAGGGGCTTGAATGCCACCGCGTATTCCTTTGCGATTTCCTCTGGTGAAAGCGCCTCGTCAAAAGTGCGCAGGGAATTGATTTGCACATCTTCATTCCATGGCGCGTGCACATACCATCCATCCTTGTATGGACCGATGCAGAGGTTGCGCAGCTTTCCCATGTTCAGCGGCAGAGGCTGTGCGGCGGAGGCTATCATGCGCCCGTCCTTGTATAGGCGGACCAGGGCACCGTCCCAGGTCATGCCCAGTTTCATGTCGCGGCCTTCCAGCATCTGGGGTGCTTCGCTGAAGTCGTAACGGAATGTCTTGTCCCTGTCCGTGAACGAGAATTGCAGTTTGCCGCCTGCATAGTACGTATAGCCGACGTAGAGCCTGCTGGCAGTCCTCAAATGGAAAAGCGGCAGCATCTTCGACTTCACATCTGGCGTTTTCTTGACAGTGATGGCAACCAGTACAGTGCCCTTGTTGTCGCCCACCAATGGTTTTGCATCGGCGGCCCACCCTTTTGCGCCAATCATCATCGGGGCGAAGTCGGGGCTTGTCTCCTTTGTGAATGCCATGCTTGCGACAAGCACCAGAAGAAAGAAGAAAAGTTTTTTCATGGTTGTTCCTTTGTTTATGTGGATGCCGAATAAGATTATCTGGAGAAGCACTTTCTAATCATGTCTATTGGTATCACCAGGAATGCCAAAAGAATGCACTTGAGCCAGGTGTGGGGTGACAATGGCTCCACGGACAGGGCAGGGCCGCCGAATGTCACAAACACCAGTTGCAGCACGAGTATCAGTCCCATCACCAGCAGGAACGTGGAGTTGCGCCCAATGCCCTCGAATGGATTGATGTGCGCCGTCCTGGCATTGAAGCCGTTGAATGTGATTGCCATCATGAATGTCGCGAAGAGCGCGGAACGCAAGTACATGTCGTCTGGCGCGGCCAGGAACTTCTTCATGGCGGGGACTAGCAGTATCGCCAGGCAGAGCGCGGTGATGTAGAATGCGCTTATGATTATCTCCGCCAGCATTTTGGAGGTGACGAAGCTTTCCGTGCGGGGGATGGGCTTTTCGTTCATGTATTCCTTCAATGGCGGTTCGCTGCCGAATGCGATTGCGGCCAGCGTGTCCATTGCCAGATTGATCAGAAGCAACTGTATCACTGTCATCACCACATTTTCGCCAAACATGGGGCCGATGGCGCAGGTGAACACAGCCGCCACATTCACGGTCAATTGGAAAATCAGGAACTTGCGTATGCTCTTGAACATGGTGCGCCCGTAGAGGATGGCCTTTTCGATGGAGGACAGGTTGTCGTCCAGGATGGTTATGTCGCCGGCCTCCTTTGCGACCTGTGTGCCGCTTCCCATCGCGAAGCCCACGTCCGCCTTGCGCAATGCAGGTGCGTCGTTCACGCCGTCGCCAGTCATTCCCACCACCATGTCCAGTTCCTGCGCCAGATTGACCAGGCGGCTCTTGTCCAGCGGCAATGCCCTGGACACCACGCGCAGGCGTGGCAGCGCAGCCTTCAGTTCCTCGTCGCTCATGTCCGCCATTTCAAACGAGGTCAATGCCACATCGTCTGGCGAAGAAAGCAAACCCGCTTCCTTGGCGATGGCGACCGCTGTTTCCTTCCTGTCGCCTGTAACCATGACGACCTGTATGCCCGCGTTTCTGATTTCCTGGATTGCGTCCTTGACTTCCTTGCGCACATTGTCTCTGATGCTGATGATGCAGACCAGCGTCAATGGCACGTTTTCGTCGTTGCCGTCCGCCTTTGCCACTGCCAGCAGCCTCATTGAGCGGCCAGCCTGCTCAAGCTGGTATGCCTGGAGTGCCTCCATGGACGCCAGGGGCTGGGTGTTTCCATTGCTGTCCACATAACTGTTGCATCTTTCAATGATTTTTTCCGCCGCGCCCTTGATGAACACCTGCGGTCCCTGGCCAGTGTCCACGACTATGCTTGAACTTTTCCTGTTGGAATCAAAGGCATTGAATGCAATTGCGCTGTCCTTGTCGATTTTAGAGGCAAGGCCATTCTCCACCAGGAACGACATCAGGGCGCGGTCGGTTCCGTTTCCGCCAATGACGCCATCCCTGCCTGGCATGGAGCCATTGTTGACGCCGATGCCGATGATGACGTCGCTTTGGAGTGGGGCTTGCATGGCGGCCATGCCGTTGTACTTGTCCAATGCGCCAGTTGCCAGTTCCACCACTGACAGGCGTCCCTCGGTGATGGTGCCAGTCTTGTCGCTGAAAAGTATGCTGAGGCTGCCCGCCGTCTCAAGTCCGTTTATTTTTTGCACCAGGACATTGTCCTTCACCATTTTCAGGCTTTGCAGCGCCTGGAGTATGGAACTGAGCATGGGAAGCCCTTCCGGCACTGCGCAGACTATGATAGTGACCGCCACGGTGACTGCGTTTATCAGCAGGCTAAGCCATCCAGCCCAGTCCCCTGGCGTCTTGCCTGTAAGAATCGTGGTTGCCAGAACGACTGCGACGATTGCTGTGGCGCCGATGTATCCGAAGGTGGAGATATGCTTTGCCAATTTGCCCAACTTGACCTGCAACGGCGTCGCCCGTTCTTCTTCCTGGGCGGCCAGCGCAGCCTGGCCGAACTCGGTCTTGTCCCCCACTACCTTGACTTCCTGGTATGCCTCGCCAGCGCAGATTACCGTGCCGCGGTAGATGTAGTATGGGTTCAGTAGGTCCTTGGTATTGTATTCGGCCCCCTGTTCCAGCGCGACTTTTGGCGCCTCCTCCGATTCGCCGTTCAGGGATGCCTGGTCCACCTTGAGCGAGCCTTCCATCAGTGTGCCGTCCGCAGGTATTTTGTCCCCTGCCTGGAGATAGACCACATCGCCCACCACAATGTCGTCAACTGGAATTTCGCCAAGGCCGCCGTCCCGCACGACTTTTGCCTTTTCCTTTGAGTTCGCCTCGTGCTTCAATGCGGAGGCTTTTCCTTCCTGCTTGTTCTCGAATATGGCGGCCACGCCATTGGCGATTATGATAGCGACGAATATGCCAAGTGGCTCGTACCACTTGATTTTGCCGCAGAAGAAAAGAATCAACTGCACCACCAGCGCGACAAGGAGAATCATTATCATCGGGTCCTTGAAGCCTTCCAATAACTTGAGCCACAGCGGCTCTGGCGGAATGTCCGTCAGTGCATTGCTGCCGAACTGCCTTCTGCTTTCCTCAACCTGCTGTCTTGATAATCCAGTATATTTCATAGCCTTGCCAATTACAAGTCCTCTGCTGAAGTGAGTTTTTGTGTAAAACAGGCTTAATATTAGTTGAAATCCCAATTCTGCAAGGTGGGCTAAAAAAGAATGGTTTGATTTTCTTGAAATAGTGGATAAATTCCGCCGCGATTTTGCTAATTGAGTGCCTTTGTTGAAAAGGCGGAATCATGAAAACGGGAGTTTTTTGATGTTGAAGTTGTTTTTTAGTTTGTTGGCCGTGGCGTCAATTTCGGCATTCGCGTGTACATCCTGGATAATTTCACCGGAGGCAAGCGAGACAGGCACCTACATCATGCACAAGACTCGTGACTGGGGCGGCGGCAAGGAAGTGGATGTGAGGCTGTTCCACCACCAGCGTGAAGGCGGCAAATACAAGGCACTGGCGTTCAGCCCATACATGCTCTTCAATGAAAAGGGACTTGGCATGATTGACACATACGTGCCCCCGACCAGGGACGGCGAACACGACAAGACCTTCTACATTGGCACCTTGATGAGCATGGTTGTCTGCAACTGCGCCACTGTGCAGGAGGCACTGGCAATGCTGGAGGGCTTTGTGAAGGACGGCAAGCGCCCCGTCAGCGAACACTATTCATTGTGCGACGGCAAGGAGGCGGCTGTGGTTGAAATCACGCCTCAGCATATCGCGTACAGGATTACAAAGCATGGCTTCTCCGTGCATACAAACCACCATATCTATCCTGAAATCGCCTATCTCATAAAGAACACGAAAATCAATTCTGGCGTGGCCTCCGCAACACGCCTCCATATCACCCAGAACATCCTGGCGGAACATTTGAAGGAAAAGGGCAAAATCAGCCTGGTGGATACCCTGGCATTGTCCAGATTTGCCGACCCAGAGTACAAGGGCATGTGCCCGTTCCGCAACGGCACGGTCTGCGCATCCGATTTCATCGCGCCCGCGGAGCAGGCTGGCATCCTGGGCACGCTGCTTATCTGCCCTGGACCGACAAAATACGCCCCCTCGATTCCCATCCCTCTGTCGATTTCCAAGATACCTGCCGTCCTTGAAAACGGTGACTTCGGCAAACTGGTGTACCAGATCAAGCGCAATCTGCCAGAAGACGCGAGCGTGCAGCCACGCCTGATAGCCCTGGAACAGGGATTCTGGAAGGAATACAATGAAACTTACGCCGCTGCAAAAAAGAAGTTCGACGCAGGCGATGTGGATGGCTTCAAGGCAATGCTGCAAGCCCTGGTCGAAAAACAGACCGAACAGGCATACGAACTGGTGAAGACGATCCTCACGGAAAAGAACATCCCATTGCAGAACCCAAATCCTGAACCTAAACCAGCAGACTGATATATTCCCCTAGGCGGGAACACGCCAGGGGCGTGAGTTTGTCCTATGTGGGCGCCGAGGCGGCGCCCACTCAGTTTGCCTTAGCGAAAACGCGCCAAGAGCATTATTATAATTCTATTGAGTTGTTGCCCAGAATTCTCCCTCGTACTAGACCAGGTCCTTGATATACTGATGGTACAGTTCGTATAGCGTATGAGCCGATGGATACATTGAATCAGGGCTCATGAAGTGTGGCAGTTCGAAGCTGATTATTTTTGTCACGTATTTTTGCGCCACTTTCAACTTGTAGATAAGTTTGGCGAATTCAATCGGTGGGAATCTCCAGGGCATGTCCCTGTCGAAAGTCTCCAGGTTCGACCAGTACTCTGCGCCGTACTTGTCCATGATCTCCTTGGTGACGCTCATGTATGATTCAAGTTCGTTGAAGGGGACATGCCCGTCCATTGGAGCATAGATGTCGATAAGTCCTTCCATTTCGCCGAGAATGACGTCAAAGTGCTTCTTGTGCACTTCTGGTGGAATCGGGTAGTTGGCTGTCCACTTCTTGCCTGCATAGCGTGGCGAGACGAAAATGGGCCTCTTCTTGTCGAATTTTTTGATTTCTTCGCAGAGCGGCTTCCAGATTCTGGTCTGATGTGAGCCCATGCTTCCCTCGTGGCACATGTACCAGCCGTAGAAAGCAGGATGTTTGCCGTAGCGCTCGTTCAGTTCATGAATCAGTTCCTTGTTGACTGCGACTTCGTTTTCCCAGTCGTTGAGCAGCCAGTACTTGTAGGTGTCGAACAGTCCGATGTACACGCGGAGCTTGTATTCCTGGGCCAGGTCCAGCAGCAGCTGGACCATGTCCACATGCGGAACCAGTGTGGTCTTCATGACCTCGCTCTTGTACATTGCGGAATCGCTCCAGCCCACGCGGATGAAGCAGATGTCCGTTACGCCGTCCTTCTGGTAGCGCGCGAATTCGCGCCGCCATTCGTTCACGGTCCAGTTGTTGCTTGGAATATCGCAGGATATTCCGTCGATGAAGGTTCCTGTAATTGGTTTGAATGCCATGTTTGTCATTGCTCCTTATTTTGTCACGTAAACCGCAATCCCATCCGCTGGCAGATTGCCTGAAAACTCGCTTTGGACCTCCTTGCCAGTGCCGTACTCGTACAGTTTTTTGCCGTTGGGCAACTTGAATGCGGCCTTGAATGCTCTTGCTGACTTGGCGGAACTCATTATGGCAACGAGGTAGTTCCCCTTGCCGTCGCCCAGCACCTCGTATTCTGAAGTGCCAAAGCCCTTTATGGACAGCAGTTCGTTTGCCCTGATGCCCGACACGAAGAAATCATGGTGTTCAGCCATGATTCTGCTGACAGTTGCGAATGAATCGAAGGAACGCCCGTCCAATGTCGGGAAGTTGTATATCAGAACGCCAGCGGTGCCGTCCGCCACGCTTCTCAACAGCCTTGACTTGCTGATGTAATCTGGCGCAATTCTTGACGAAAAATCGTATGGGTAGCAGACAATACCAATCACCCATGGGGTTTTCTTTATGGCTGCCCTGGTTGCCTGCAACTCATCCTCCTTGCGGCCATATCCAGTCATTGCCAGGTCTGTCTTGTCCCCCAGCAGGTTCCAGTCAATCCCGTACTGCTCCTTGGCGCCTTCGCTTTGATATGCGCTATAGACCGAATATGTGACGCCTGGCAGTTCCTTGCGGAATAGTTCCCTGTGGAGGCCTGAAATGTCAGCCATGCGTTTGGTGACGTAATGAATCCATTGCTTTTTATAGGATGCCTTGATTTTTTGAGGCGTGAGACCATCTTCGGGAACGTTTTCCTGTTTTGCGAATATCTTCAGGCAGGTCGGGCAATAGCACGCCAGATAGCTGCCAAAGGCGTTTGATTCGTAGTCCCAGTTGGCATGAGAGGGCTTGTGGCGCCTTTGGTGCCAGTCCTTCAGGCCGCCAGCCAGGTAGTCCTTGAATTGCTTGTTCTCAAGATATGCGGTAGAACAGATTTCAGTGTCAACAATTTTGCCTTTTTCATTTATCCTTCTGTGCTCTGGATGCTTTGCCAGATATGGCGCAATATTGAAATTCCACGAGGCAAAGTTAAACAGGCCGAATTCCTTGACTTCTGGAACGCTGGCCTCCTCTGGCACAGCCGTCGCCTCATTGACGCCCATGTCAGCGAAATAGCGGTATGTGGTTTTCAGGAGTTCACGGTCATCCAGGTTTTGTAGCCAGCCAGACCACATCTGAATCCTGAGCGGGAATATTGGCAGCTTGCCTTTGTTTTCAGGCAAAATGTGCACATCGATTTTGCTGGGCAGTTCCGCAATCCCATGTTCGGCGCTTCCTGCATGGAAGTACAATTCAGTCTTGTCGCCCTTGAAATCGGCGGAGGCCGAGACAAATGCGGCTATCATTTGATGGCCTTCGATTTTTTTCCCGATTGGAACCGACCTCAGC
>JAFYGL010000217.1 GCA_017543165.1 Victivallales bacterium
ATGGTGGGACTGGGCAAACTGTTTACCAGGGTGCATGAACTGGCCCGCAAGGAAGGCGGGGACTGCATCATCAACGGCGAAGGCTGCCCTGACTATCTCTTGCAGTTCGAGGAAATGGGGCTTCGCAGCGGTCCAGACGCGCTGGACGGCGCACCTCTGCTCTATGCCTTCCCTGAAATCAAGTTCTTCCGCGGCGAGGCCAACCACCCGATTGACGGCGTGCCGAACTGGGACGAGGCCGTAAGGGAATACCACCTGATAGCACGTTCCGATGTGCCAGTGTATGCAGGCAATGCCCGCCATTTCATACACCACCGCCAACGCATCAGGGACTGGATGTACAATGGCGTGTTCAAGGACAATCTGGGGCTGGAGCCCTCAAGCGTGGGCATCATCGCCAAGTATTTCCTGCGCAATGACCAGGAGCATTGCGGCATTCTGGTGAACATCCGCAACGAGGAAAGCCGTGCTGGCGCCAAGCTGCGCTTCCGCAGGGATGTTCTTCCCGCCAATGCGGAGCTGCCAGTCAATGCCCTGGCATACTTGATGGAAGGCGAGGCGGTGGAGCCAGTGGCCGTTGAAAGCGGCAGCGACTATTTCTCCGTGAACGTGCCTTCCGACCGTGCCTCCTCCATCTTGATACCAGTCAGGATGCCGAAGGCGGAACTTGTTCGCACGGATGTGATCTGGCCGCAACGCAAGGGGCAGGATGTGCTTTGCATCACGCTGATGAACTTTGGCGAGGCGCGTGTGAATGTGCCTTTGAAACTCACTGTGCCAAAGGGAATGAAGGTGGAGAACCTGCCCGCCAGCATCACGCTGCGCGGCGGCGAATACAGGCGTCTGGAACTGCCAATGCTGGGGCGCGAAAGCCTCGTCACAATGGACAGCATCACCCTGGAGGCAAACGGCGTCAAGAAGACGGAACTGGTGATACCGACTGTATGCAACACTTCCTTTGAGAGGCATACTGGCAAGACCATGGCGGCTGACAACTGGGGCACCAATCCCCAGTACTTTGTACACGCCATGCAGCAGCCAGACCAGTCAATGCTGGAAAAGGAGGCATTGGGCGGCATATTGGACGGCAACAAGCCATACAAGGGCAGTTTCTCCTTGAGGTTGCCTGGCCATTCCGTGCCGATTCCGTGGCCGAATACCATTGCAGGCCCTCATGGACGCTTCAACTATCCCAGGCAGAAGGCCTTGCTGCCATGGTACTACAATGCACAGCAGTTCGTGGTGCTGAAGCCAGACACCAAGTACCATCTGTCATTCGCATTGCGCTTTGCAAAGGACGATGGCGAGATGAGGCTCCAGCCATTCGGCTACAGCGAGCGCAGTGGCCAGGTGGCATTGACATTCAAGCCAGTCACCTACAAGCCAAAGGCAGGCGACCGCGAATGGAGCGTGAAGGAACTGGACTTCCGCACCCCCGGCAAGATATTCAACTGCACGCAGATGCCAATCTGCTTCGTCAACCTGGGCACCTCCGATGTCTGGGTGGACGAGGTCATCGTCACCGAAATCAAGGACTGATATTTCAACGACGCGCCAAAGCGTCCATGTGAGCGCCGATGGCGTCCATGTGAGCGCTGAAGCGGCGCTCACTCAGGTTGACCAACTTGTATGTTTTCATCTGTTGGACTGCCACACAGGTTGGCCAAACTGCATGGAAACATCTGAAGCGTTATCTTACAAGTTGGTCAACCTGAGTGAGCGCCGCTTCGGGCGCTTAATGTAAAAGTTTTGCAATAAGCACATTTATTTAGGTCCGTATTTGTCTATTTTTTCGCCCTTGAATCTTAAAAATCTGTTATTATTCATATTTTTATGTTACAAAATTGATTTGATAGAAATAAAAATCTGTTATAAATTCATTCCCATCTGAGATTGTCTTTGTCAATAATGGAGCAAATTGATGGGATTGACTTATTGGGATTACGGTGTAATTGTCCTGTATTTTGCAGTCATGCTGGGTGTGGGCTGGTATTTTTCCAAGAAGGACAGGAATGCGGCGGAGTACCTTCTGGGCGGCAGGAACATGAGCGCGTTTCTGGTTGCGTTCTCCATGCTGATGACATTGTTCTCCACCTACAGCCTGGTGATGTCGCCTGGCGAAATCTACAACCACGGGCTGGACTGGGGAATACTGGGTATATTGACGCCGTTCCTGGCGATTTTTTCGATACTGATATTGTCGAAGTTCATCTTCAAAATCAAGGCATTCACTCCCTTTTAGTACCTGTCCTACAGATATGACAATTATTCTCGGCTGCTGGCGGCATTTGGCAGCAGCTATGGCCAGATCATGTATGGCGGCATG
>JAFYGL010000218.1 GCA_017543165.1 Victivallales bacterium
AGATTTTTAGTTAAAAATCACTACCGATTTTGACGTTGATTTTACTGGATTTTTGTCGGAGGAGTCAAGTTCCCATCGCAGTTGTTGGCTCGTCAGGTCTTGATCCGTTGGCGTTCAGAGCGACAGGATTTTCAAAATGGCGGATGATGAGAGAGACGGTGAGACAAAAAAAATCCAGCCACCCATTTGGACAGGTGGCTGGATTTTTGAGAAATCTGAAAAGACGATTGCTATGGTTATGAAGTGAGGATGTCTTTGATTTTGGCCAGTGTCTTGGTCGCGGGCTTGGTCGCGATGTAGTCCAGCACCTCGCGGATTTTGTCGGCATCGGATTTTTGGGACGTGGAAGTGAATACTGTCTCCAATGCCCTTATCTGCTGGTCTGCGCCAACGTGAGTATAGTATTTATCTATGATGTCCGCGTCGGCACCAACGAAACTCATCACAACCGACTTCGGCACACCAGCTTCGGCACAAAAACTGATGAAGGCATGGCGACAACTGTGAAATCCATATTGCGTGATACTATGCGCGCGACCTTCGACCTTAACTGAGGTCTGAAGACCAATCCAGCGAATCGGTCTGAGCACATCAAGGTTCACAAGTCCAGCACCTATGTTCTTGCCACGGTGATTTTTTGTATTGTATCGTTTCGCCGTCTTGGGGCACACATACGCATTCACATCGTCCTCTTTCCACTCCAATGCTTTCTCCAGTCCTTCCAGCAACGGCGGTGCTATCGGCAACGTTACCTGCTTGCCAGTCTTGTACTGTGTCACTTCAATTCGCTTGTCTTTTAGCGACACGCAATTCCAGCGAAGCAAGACACAGTCTTTTAGTCTTTGGCCCGTATACATGCCCAAAAGATAAACCAGTCTGATTTCCTCTTTGTTCATCAACTTCCTTGATGGATTCGCGAGTTCATCGAGAATCTGCTGCTCCTGCTCTTTGGTAAAGGCCTGATGACGTTTATCTATATTCTGGTCTTCGCGTGTACGTCGTAGAAGAACTGATGACGAAAACGGATTGTCGCCGTCTCTGTATAAGGAAAGAACTTTGAAGATGCGGCGGAGACGTTTAATTTTTCTATTATGCGTTTCGACAGACAAGGACTGGCCTCGCATATACTCTGCGAATTTCTCTGCGTGTAGGTGCGTAATCTCAGCGACTGTGATTTTCGGATCATTGACACACTGTCTGAACTCATTGAACGTGGATTTGTACGCCTCCTGCTCGGAGACTGTCGCTGGCATGGCTCGGTCTGGATGCTTTGAATAGACATCCCAGGCGTTGTCAAGATAGAGTTTCTCGCCCTGTCTCTTCAATTTCCTGGCTGCGAGGACATGTCCAGCCAGAACTTCCTCCTGAGTGGCCTGCGTTATCGGTATAAACTTTGCATTGGCTATCTTCTTCGCCTCGTCAATATCATCCGTTCCAGTGCTCAGGTCAATCACCTTGCCATTGATGGTGCGGCGGTAGTACCAGTTCTTGCTATTCTTTTTTTTATGAAGTGAACCTACCTCAAGTTTGCAATGAGTTTCTTCAACTTTTTCTTCCATTTTCTTTCTCGATGTTTTTCTGCCCATGAAAACCTGCCATGTCGTTAACGACTTTCTGCGACTAAATATAGCAGCGTCTGGGCATAAAAAAACTCCAAAGTGTGATACCATGTGATACTTTGGAGCTTTTTAAGTAGGAAAACTGGCGGAGAGAGTGGGATTCGAACCCACGGTACATTGCTGTACGGCGGTTTTCAAAACCGCTGCCATAGACCACTCAGCCATCTCTCCGTGTGATTTATTGAGGCGTAATATGGCATTTTTGTTGAAAAAAACAAGTTGTCAATGCGTATTTTGTTGTGGGGCGGTTATATTGCCGCGTAAGTATTTTGAGGAGAGAGTTTAACTTGAAAGGAGCGATTATGCTGGATAGAGAGAAGGTGCATTCTTTGGTTATAGAGCCGTCCATTATGAGGATGCTGTCCCGTTTCAAGGCGGAATATGGCTTTATCAACACGAAGTTCAACATCGCCACCGAGGAGGATTTCTTTGAGGAGGACAGTTTCCGCGGCAAGAGCCATGTCTATAACTGGATACAGGGCAGGGGGCTTGAGGCGATTGCAAAGCACATTCTTTATTTCCGTTCAATTGGCGAGAAGGACACGGCTGAAAGGCTTTATGCAATGCTGTCTGTCGTGGTGAAGAACACCGAAGCGGCGCGTTCTGGCAATGGTGGAAGGCTTCCCTTTGTGATGTCGCCAGAGGGCCAATCAATGTCGGAGATATATCCAGAGGCGAATTTCACAGATTTGTTCTACGGCAAGGGCCTGTTTGCCGCAGCAAATGTGCTGGAGGACAAGGCACTGGCCAGCGAGGCCGCAAAACTTTATGCCCTGGCTGTGCGGAAGATAGGTTTTCAACTGTTTCGCACGGACCAGAAGAGCTTCGACCCAAAGAACCCCGTGGAATATGTTCCTGGAAAATTCCCGCAGGGACCGCGCATGATCTCGCTTTCGGGCCTGGCCGACCTGGCGTTGGCTGGCAACGGCGAGGCTCAATGGCTTGACATAGCCGCAACTTTCATTGCATTTGTTTTCCAGTTCCATGTGAACCAGGGACAGCTGGGGGACAACTTGCAAATCTTCGACTTCGTGGAGACAATTGACGCGGAATCCAAGCCACGCATGGAAGGCGATAAGCTTTTGTGCGACCCAGGGCATGCGCTGGAGTTCGTGGGGCTTGCTGGCAAGTGCTTGCTGGCAATGCGCAAACTGGGCGTCCACGCCGACCTGATAGAGAAGAGCCGTGGAATACTCCCAGAATTGTTCCGACACACATTTGACTTCGGCTTCCAGAAAGGGCCTGGCGGCATTGTGAAGGCATACGACCTCATTTCCAGAACGCCCTCCAATTCGGACATGCCATGGTGGAGCCTGCCTGAGACCATACGCGCGGGCATTGAATTGCAGGACTTGTTCCCGAATGAGGCCCAGGGCGTGGAGGAACGCATCCAACTTGCATGGCAGGCATTCTCTGGAAAATTCTTGCAGAAGAACGGCTTCGCCTGCCAGACCAGGGACGAAAAGGGCGAGATTGTCAATGTCATTCCCGCCTTGCCAGACGCTGACCCTGGCTACCACACCAACCTGAGCCTGCTAGACTGCCTCCCATAATTAAACGCAGAGACGCAGGGATTTTAACGCAGAGGCGCAGAGATTTTAACGCAGAGGCGCAGAGATTTTAACGCAGAGGCGCAGAGATTTTAACGCAGAGGCGCAGAGGCGCGGAGTTTTTATTGATTTCTATTGACTGGCACAGTATTACTGTTTATAACAGTCTATGCAAATAATAAAAAACTCCGCGTCTCTGCGTCTCTGCGCCTCTGCGTTGAAAAATCCTGCGCCTCTGCGTTGAATTAGACGAGGATGCGCTGGGCCACGGCGAAGTAGATGAAGAGGGCGAATGCGTCCACGATTGTGGTGATCATGGGGCTTGCCATGAGTGCTGGGTCGAACTTAAGTTGCTTTGCGGCCATGGGCAGTAGGCAACCGATGATTTTGGCGAATACGACGATGATTATAAGTGTCACGTTGACGACCAGCACCACGGGCAGCGAAAGTTCCTTTACAAAAATAAGCATCCTTATTATGTTGGCGAGGCATAGCGCGGCGCCGACGGCCAGCGCCACCCGCAGTTCCTTCCACACCACCATTGCCCAGTTTCCTGGTTCGATGTCACCGACTGCCATGCCGCGGATCATAAGTGTCGAGACCTGTGCGCCGCAGTTGCCGCCTGTGTCCATCAGCATTGGTATGAAACTGGCCAGGATGACCTGTGAGGCCAGCAGATTGTTGAAGCGTGTGATGATGAAGCCAGTCAGCGTGGAGGACACCATGAGGATGATCAGCCATTTGATGCGGTTGCGCGCCAGCACGAAGATGCCTGACTTCATGTATTCGTCCTTGGCAGGCTCCATGGCCGCCATTTTTTCAAAGTCTTCTGTATCTTCCTTTTCGACAACGTCCATGATATCGTCGCCAGTGATGATGCCCACCATGCGCTCTTCCTTGTCAACAACGGGTATTGCCTGCAAGTCGTATTTCTTGACCTTTGCGGCGACCACCTCCTGGTCCTCATGGGTGTAGGCGAAGATGACTGGCGATGTCATTATGTCCTTGATGAGGACATTCTCGTCGCTGAGCAGGATGGTTTTCAATGAAAGCACGCCGGAGAGCTTGCGTCCAGCCCCCACGGCATAGCAGTAGTTTATGGTTTCCTTGCGCTTGCCCTGGCGTCGTATCTGCGCCAATGCGCCCGCCACGGTCATGGTCTCTGGCAGGATGATGTATTCCACGGTCATCAGGCTGCCTGCGCTGTTGGGCGGGTACTTGAGAATGGCGTTCAACTGCTCGCGGCGGTCCCTCGTACAGCGTGACAGCAGTTCCTCGACCAGGTTGGCGGGCAATTCGTCCAGCACGTCGATAGCATCGTCGGCAGCCAGGTCTTCGAACATGTTGATGAAGTCCTGCCGTATTTTGTCGGTTGAGCCAGGGGAGGCTATGTACTGGACAAGGCGGACGCGTATGTCGCTGTCAACATAAGTGAATATTTCCGCGCCGATGTCTTTTGGCAGTGTCAGGAATACGGTGACCTGCTGTTCGGGCGTAAGCAGTTCCAGGGCGCTTGCCGCGTCGGCTGGATTCATTGCCTCCAGGGTGCTGCGAAGTTCCTTGATATTATTGGCTTCGGACAGGCCGACAATGGCCTTTTCCACCTCTTCGGGAATACCTACATTCACATCTTCAAGGAGGTTTTCAGATATTTTGTTTTCGGACATTTTAGCCCCCACATCAACTCAGAAATTATTGCAATGCAAAAGAACGCAGTATATGAACAACAAGGCATTGCGTTCAATTAGGAACACAGCCACTGCATCGTCGCAAATGGCTGCTTGACCCCTTCTGATGTTGATATGGTTTATGTCTCATGTTTCGCTCTTTGGAAAGTTGCAATAATATACAGTTGTTTAGCCATAATCAAGGCGAAGAATTGCAAGTTTTTTATTTGCGCGGAGCCCTTTTTCGCGCGGACACGGTCCGCGCGTCAGGATGGAGGTAGAACTATATGCGGGCATACGCAAATGTTTCCGCCCAACTGGGCGTCCAGATAGGCAAAAACATAGTTGTATGCCAGGTTATGGTTTTACCTTCATCCTGATGCGCGGACCGTGTCCGCGCAGATAAAACCGTGGCCGCGCAGATAAATAAGAAAAAAACAAAAAACAATTGGAAAAAGTCAAAACACACATTAACTTTCGCAATGTTTTAGCCGTGCTTTTGATTTTACTTTTAGGGTTAAGGAGAAGATAGATGGTAGCGAAAATGAAAGAGGCTCCCCAGCTAGTCAAGTCTGCCATTCTGGGGCGCAGGGGCATGCCTGGCGCCAATGACAGGATAAACCACGCCATAATAGGCCTGGGAATGATGGGGCAGGGGCATATAAAATATGTGCTGGACGACCCGCAGGCCAAGCTGGTGGCCGTGTGCGACTGCTTCAAATCCAGGGTAAAGTCCTCTCTGGAGCGGATTGGCAATGGCTGCAAGGGCTATGCGGACTTCAGGGAGATGATAGACAATGAGGACATTGACGTTCTGCACGTGGTGACGCCGCCCCACTGGCATGCCTTGCAGAACATATATGGTCTTGACGCTGGCTGCGACGTGTGGGCGGAGAAGCCCATGACGCGCACCATTGCCGAAGGCACGTACATAGCCAATGCCGTGAAGAGGAATGCCCGTGTCTTCCGCCTCAACACCTGGTTCCGCTTCAAGGACAACTTCTATGGGTTGGGCACGACGGTGAAGCCATTGAAGAAACTGGTGCAGAGCGGCGCCCTGGGCTGGCCCCTCACAGTGCGAATCAGCGCGCATACGGGCTTTGCCTGGAAGGCAAGCATGTGGACTGGCAAGATTGGGCTGGCCCCTGAACCAGTGCCAGACGATCTGGACTACGACATGTGGCTGGGGCCAGCGCCCTACAAGCCATATACGTCCCACCGCACATCCATGTCGTTCCGCGGATATTGGGACTATGATGGCGGCGGGCTTGCGGACATGGGCCAGCATTATCTTGATCCAGTGCAGTACATTCTGGACAAGGATGACACCAGCCCCGTAAAAATCGAGGCGAATGCGCCGTGGCCGCCCCATCCAGACGCGGTTGGCATGTGGGGGCAGGTATATATGGAATATTCCGACGGATGCAAGATCATCCTGGAATCCTGCGAATGGGGCAAGGAAGAGACCAAGGACCAGCCCTTTATCGAGGGGCCATTGGGCAAGGTGTACAAGAATTTTGTGACTGAGCCTGCCAATCTTGCCACGTTGGTGGACGAACTGCCGGACCCAGAACCCCAGATTACGGATTTCAACGAATCGGTGCGTACGCGCAGGCCTTTCGCCTTGAATGAGAAGAACGGCAACAGAAGCAACATCCTGGTGCATCTTGCCAATTGCGCAATACGCACGGGCCGCGTGCTGCATTTTGATCCTGCCTTGCTGCGTTTCATCAATGACGATGGCGCGAACATGCTGGTAAACCAGCCGATGAGACGGCCTTGGACGCTTTGCTGAGGAGGTGCCCTGCTATGGAAAAGAAAGCAAACAAGAATACAGTGAAGAAAGAAGATGCGCTGGCCGCCGCAATCGGCAAGATAGTCTGGGCTGACCGCAAGAAGGCCGTGACCGCCTTGAACAAACTGGCGAAGGAAGGTTTGGCGAAAAACGTGAAGGGCCTGGTGGCAATGCTGAAGCAGGAGAATGACGAGGCCACCGTGAAGGCCTCCTTTGCGCTGGAAGGCCTGGTCATGGAGGCTGGCAATCCCGAGGGCGACATTTCACCTGCGGATTTGGGCATGGCATTGGCAAAGGCATTGCCTGCTGCGAAGGACGACTATGCGCTTTGCATCGTGCTTGAGGAGATACGTCGTCTGGGCACGGGGGATGGCGTACTAAAGGCGTTGAAGCCCTATTTGCAGCGTGAGGACCCCGTGTTCACGTATGCATTGATGGCTGTGGAGGCACTTGGCGAACATGAGGAACTTGAGGCGATTTCCAAAGTGCTGCACCAGGCGATTGACGCCTGCAAGGACAAGGACAGGCGGAAGTTGCTTTTTGGCGCATACCTAAGAATTGAGGGGCTTGAACGCTATGGCGAGATAGAATGCGGTACGGAAATCCTGGACACAGTGATGCCTGCGAAGATTGAGAGCAAGAACCAGGCGGATGTGATGCTCATGGATGAAATGGCGCCCCTCGTCGATGACATTAACTTCGATTTACTGCACAAGTCATTGCAGAGCAAGTCCGCGCTGGTGCGCGGTCTTGCGCAAAGGGTTCTTTCCAATGCAGTGGCAACTGACTTCAGCGATTTCAGCGAGGAAGAGGATTATCTGTCCAACATTCTGTATAACGAAATGTGCGAGGTGTGCGGGGATTTCACCAGCATTTCACTGGCAAGGAGCCTTGCGGCCGTGTCGCGTCACAAGTCCATTTGGGGATTCTATGCATTGAATGCGTTGTTGCAAATGTACAAAATCGGTGATGTTTCACTGCAGATTGGCCTTGTGAAATTGATTGCCGACTATAATTGCGATGTAATGAGATTGAACCGCTTGTCCAAATCCTGGACGAACTGGGAGACGAGGGGGGCGATGCCCTGGTCAAGGCGAATGCACTTGATGTCCTTGCAAAATTCAAGGACAAGGTGGCCCAGGTGTATGCCATGACGCAGATAAGGAACGAGAGTCCTGTGGTGCGTGCGGCGGCCAGGAAGGCGGCGCTTGCTATGGGCGTGTCCGACAAGTTGATTGAGGCAATTCAGAAGAACTGAACGCGACAAAGATGGTTACCAAGACGGGAATAGTACACAACAAGAACGGCATACACTGCCGTCCTGCGGAGATGATAGCGAAGAAGACAAAGGGCTATGCGGGCACCGTGAGCATTGTGAACGGCAATGGCCTGGAGGCGAATACCCATAGTGTCCTTTCCATTCTTCGCCTAGGGCTGATAGAAGGGGATTCATTCACGGTGTCAGTGGATGGCCCAGATGAGGAGAAGGTCTGCAACGAGATGCTGGCGTTGCTGGAAAAGCCCTTTGACTGTGTATTCGACTAGCATTCACCCCATATAGAAGGCAGGCACTAATGAACAGTACAGTTAAGCTACCAAATGAGGTCAAGGGCAAGTGGATCTGGGACAGCAGCGGCGATGGCGGAGATTGCCAGCGCCTGCTTTTCAGAAGCGACTTCGTGTTAACGGAAATGCCTGGCGAGGCGGAGCTGTGGGTGGCCACATACGCGTTCTTCCAGATTGTGATAAATGGACGCGTCTGCACGGCGGGGCCGATTCCTCATCCTGGCGGCAAGCGAAGCGCATACGCCGTCAAGGTTGATGTTACGCACCTGCTGGAAGTAGGCAGCAACCGCATTGTCATATATGCGCACAGGGAGAACAACAACCTTTCAGGCGTGAAAAGTTCATTCGATGCATTGTGGATGCAGATTGACGTGGACGGCCTGCCTGTGAAATGGACTTCCGACAAGGACTGGGCTGTCAAAGTGGCTGATGCATACCAGGACACGGGCCTGCGCACAGGCGCCTGCGACGTGTTCACTGAATACGTGGATTTGGGATTGCTTGGCAATGAATGGAAGAGGAAGGACACTGGCAGGCTGCTTGCGCAGAAGGGCGGCTGGCACACGCCTGACTTTGTGCAGGATGTAAGCGCATCATTTTGCATATTGGAGCCTTTTGACCAAAGCCCCCGCATACCTGAAAGACTGCGCTGTACCAATTTCCTTTGTCAAGGCACTGTGGGGCCTGCCTGCCTGGTTTCATGGATTTCCTTCAACGATGCCATGAACGGGGCCTCCGTGCCAGGTACATACGTGGCAGAGACATACGTATGGTGCGAAGAGGCAATAGAGGCTGAGGCCCTTCTGGTGTGCGATGCGCCGTACATACTCTATTTGAATGGCGAGCAGCTCAAGAGCCAGGCTGTGCCCAAGCTTGTGTACCGCGGTCCTTCAAGTTCCTTGCGGGCGGGCTGCCTCCAGCCCCAGGATTATGAGGAGCCCTCTCTGGACATGGCGCTTGCCGCTGGATGGAATCACATCATGATGGTGGTGGAGTGCATATCGAAGCGCACTGGCGCCACGCTGCTCTTCCCGCAGTTGGCCGATGGGCGTCTTTCATTCTGCCAGAAGGACAACGAGCAGGCCGAGCCAGGATGGAACGTGTCTGGCCCACTCAATGTGCCCATGGCCTTGATTTATCCAAGTTTCCCAAGGGATACACTGGTGAAATATCCCTTTGTGCCAGATGAGAAGAAACTCTACGACCCAAGCACGTATTATGCCGCCAGGGCATTCGTCCAGAGCGAGAATGCGCCAGAGCAGTTCCCGATTTCGCTTCAGGAGGGGGAATATGTGGTGTTTGACTTCGGCATGGTGCATTATGCGTTCCCCACTCTGAAACTGTCAGGCGACAAGGGTGACATCATCGATGTGGTCTGCGGCGAGCAGTTCAGGGATGGCGAGGTGCTGGAGTGCCAGCCAGGCAAGAGGCGCAACGCTTCCACCATAGTCCTTGGCCAGGGAGCCAATGAATGGATGAGCTCCACGCCAAAGGGAGTGTTCTACATAATGCTGATTGTCAGGAAGGCGTCATCCACCGTGCTGATTGAGAATGTGGAATTGTGGAAGGAGACATTGGAATTGTCGGATGCAGGCTCGTTCTCATGTTCACTGCCTACCCTTGAGGATGTCTGGAACAACGGTGTGCGCACTCTGGGCAGCACAATGCAGCGCATCTACATGGATTCGCCTTCAGGAGACCAGGCGCAGACCTTGCCCGACGCCATGATACAGTCCTGGGCCTCGTATTACGTGTTCGGCCAATATGGAATGGCCGCCCATGCGATAGAGACCTTTGCCAGATGCCAGTTTGAGACGGGTGAACTCAATGCGGCAAGCCCATCCTCGCTGTTCCAGGCATTGCCCGATTATTCCCTGGCATGGCCTGTCTGGCTGCAAAGGCATTATCATCATACTGGAGACAAGGAATTCCTGATGAAGATGATGCCCACATTGCAGAGGCTCATGTACTACTACAACGAAATTGCGGTGGCTGCGGACGGGCCTCTCTGGGATTTGAAGGACTATCTGGGCGTGCTGCCCTTTATTGACTACGGCAACTTCGAGCGGCGCGGCATAAGCATGGCATTGAATGGCTTGTATTGCCGCGCATTGCTGAGCGCATCCTGGCTGTCAGAGATGGCTGGCATTGATGAACTTGCCGCATTGTACAGGGAACGTGCCAGTTCCGTGGCAGGCAAGGTGAATGCATTGTTGTGGAACGAGGAGAAGGGATTGTATGCCGACAGCTATCTGGACGGGAAAGCGACCGAGGAATGCTCCTGGCAGAGCAATGTGCTTGCCATATACGGCGGCATCGCAAATCCTGACAAGTCCGATGAGATCTGGAACCAGCTTTTCAGCGATGATGCGCCAATGGAGAAACTGGTGACACCAGAATACAACAACCCCTATTTCAAGTACTACGTGCTGGAAACGGCCTGTGCTCTCGGCAAGTCGCAGTGGGCGTTGCGTTTCATACACTACTATTGGGGAAGCATGGCAAAAGCGGGCGCCAAGACATGGTGGGAAACCTTTGACCCCACTGTGGAGGACTACATTGGCCTGCATCCTGAATTGAAGCGGTGCTGCGGCTACGGGGTGTCGCCCAACGCCTTCCTCATTAGCGAACTGCTTGGAATACGGCCTGCCGAACCTGGAATGAAGATGGTTTATTTCAATCCAACGCCTGGCGATGTCAGTTGGGCGCGTGGCACGATACCCACTCCCAGCGGTTCCATAACCGTGTCCTGGCGCCTGGAGGACGATGGCATCTTCAATGTGAATATTTCCGCCACATACATTTTGGAAGTGATTCCAGTGCTGGAGCCAGGCATCGCCGAGCAGGCGATATTCAATGTGTCCGACAAGGTGTCAATCATGGCGCCAGAGGAAGAAGAGTAGGGGAAATTTCAAAACTACAACCGACGGGGGGGCTGCGCCCCCCGAACCCCCTGCTGTTCCAGTAGGAAAAATTGAGCGGAAACAAGAATACCCAATTTCCTTTGGTAGGAAGACGATTATGTTGAGAAGATTGTCATTAGTATTATGCCTGGCTGCAATCTGCGTTGTTGCGGCGGAGTACAGCTGCAACTTTGTGGAAGGCGGCTGGAATATGAAGGATTGGCGTTTTGTGCGCAGCAGCCGCTGGACTTATGAGGGGCGTTGGGTGCAGAAGGAAAACTTCATACAGAACGTGGTTCCAGAAGGAGTGGGACCAGTGGAACTCCAGGGCAAGCGTGCTGGGGAGACATATACGAGCATGGTTCTTGCAAAGCCCGTCACTGGCTCCGCGACAATCAGCACGACAATGTCGTTTGAATACAAGATGGCGCCGCTGATTGTGCTGGCTGGCCCATTGAAGGAGAATGGCGAGGCAGCCTATCCCGAATACCAGGAGCACTGGGAGATTGTGCTGTACAACGAGGGCCTCAATGTCTGGCACCACGAGGTCAAGGATGGCAAGCCGTATTGGAGAAAGGCCGCATACATGAAGGCGAAATTCGAGGCGGGCAAGCCATACGAGATGACCGCCAAGATTATGTTCACCGCCAAAGTGCCAATGCTTGAGGTCAAATGCGGCGACAGTGTATTCGGCTGCATGCTCCCCACACTGCCCAAGAACTATTATGCAGGCATTACCGCCTGCGAGGGCGTCAATGGCTTCTACAACTTCAAGATAATTTCAAAGTAGTGGACTGTTGTGGGGTATGCGGGGTGAAAAGCCCAGCGCCGTTCTGCACGGCACGCCGTTCCGCGCGGCCATTGGCCGTGCGTCAGGACGCGTGACCGCCATGTGCGCCTGGCTGGCATAAAACAGTCCACAGTCCACAGATCACTTGTCCAGGACGATGATGTCTTCTGGCAGGATGTTGAGGGTTGCGTTACCGCCTTCCGTGTCGAATTTGGGGTTCATTTCCAGGAAGTCCAGTGAAATGCCGCCGATGTTGGTCGTGGCGGTATGGCTTGATACCTCGCCTAGATAGGCGGTTTCCTTGAGTGTCGCAGGCAGGCTATTTGTCGCAGGAATTGTGAGGCTGATTGCCTCGGGGCGTATGGACAGGTGCACCTTGTCTCCCACTTTTGCATTTTGTGGCGCCTCTTTTGCCAGAAGGTCCCCTGCCGCAGTTTCTATAATGACGGAATCCGTTTGGATTGCCTTGATTTTGCCAGGAATCAGGTTCGTGTCCCCGATGAATGATGCTACGAAGCATGACGCTGGCTTGCAGTAGATTTCACGTGGGGAGCCAATCTGCATGATTTGGCCGTCCTTGAGAACGGCGACCTTGTCGGCCATGCTCAATGCCTCCTGCCTGTCATGGGTGACATAGATGCCAGTGAGTGCGTTGTCCTTGCATAGGCGGCGTATTTCCTGCCTCATGTCCCTGCGCAGTTTTGCATCCAGGTTTGCCAGTGGCTCGTCCAGCAGCAGGCATCCAGGATGCACCACCAAAGTCCTTGCCAGTGCTACTCTTTGCTGCTGGCCGCCAGAGAGTTCGTTTGGCTTGCGGTCCGCCAGTTGTTCAATCTGGACGCTTTTCATGGCGTCCTTCACCATTTCGTTGATTTTATTCCGAGGCATTTTCTGCATTTCCAGGCCGAAGGCCACGTTCTGGTAAACCGTCAGGTGCGGGAAGAGTGCATAGCCCTGGAAGACCATTGCTGATTCCCTCTTGTCAGGCGTCAGTTTGCTTACGTCCTTGCCGTCGAAGAGTATTCTGCCCGAGGTCTGTTTTTCAAAGCCTCCGATGCATCTGAGGAGAGTTGTCTTGCCGCAGCCTGATGGTCCCAGCAGGAAGAAGAGCTGGCCATTTTCAATTTCGAGGCTGACATTGTCCAGTGCCTTGACATTGCCGAAGCGCTTGGTCAGGTTTTCAATTGAGATTTTCATCGAATATCCTTTTGATTTCGGAGCGGCGCACTATTGAATGCACGGCTGTCCTTGTGTTTCCAGTGATTATCTGCACGCTGGTGTCGCTGGTTGCTGAGATTGCCCTCTTGATTTTTGGGATGGCGTTTTGCGGGAGCATGCCATAGTCAGCCGCCAGCCAGAGAAGCGAGAGCATGTTCAGGCTGCTGCCATAGCTGAGTTCATGGCCCTTTTTATTTATGCTTCTCATATATCCCTTGACTGCATTGAAGTAGCCATTGATGTTGTGCTTGAGTATGAATGAGCGGATGTCCTCCTCTGCTGCCTTTACCAAGGAGGCCGCTTCGTTCAGGCCTGAGATGGCGGCGGATGTGTCGTCGCCAGGCTTGACTATGCTCAATGCGTAGAAGGAGGCCTTGTCCGCGAAGTCGAATAGTGGCTTTAT
>JAFYGL010000219.1 GCA_017543165.1 Victivallales bacterium
ATTGCCAGTGCGGAACGCGCAAACCACGCACTGAAGTGTCAGCAACGGCGGCGCTGGCTTTAATAACTCAGGCAGTGACTTGAGAAAATACGGCGCATCGCCACCTGTGGCGTAAATGGTATATTCTTCATGAAGAATATCGGTGGTCCTTGAAAGAATTTCATGCAATGCGCCGATACTGCCAAGGTCCGTGCCAGCGGCCATGGCCTCCCGCGTGTTGCGGCCTATGGGCGAGGGAAGCTCGTCACGCAGCTCAAGCAGAGGCAGCTGCGCTGTATAGCTGTTGAGGGCGCGACGCATTATGCTGCGGCCAGGAGAAATGGCCCCTCCTAGAAAACGGCCCGCACCATCGACAATCACAGTGTTCACGCAGGTACCGCAGTCCACCACGATGACGGGTCCCTTGACCAGGGAGAATGCGGCGGCGGCGTTCGCGATGCGGTCCATCCCCAAAGTCGATGTGTCCACCAGTGAAAAGTCCAGCATTGCAAAATCCCCGCAGGACAGGAAATGGAGCCGCTCATGGTATCTTTCTTGCAGTCGCGCCTTAAGTGCTGGCACTACGCAGACGGCGTAGCCCTTGCTGCCCACGTTCTCCTCCAGTTGCGGAATCGTGGCGTCCAGGCTATTGGTATCGTAAACGGAAAGCAAGCGCAGGCCATTGGCTGCATTTTCCGCGACCTGGGTATGGGTATTGCCAATGTTAAGGAAGAATATGCAACTCATTGCCGTCTGTACATTGAATAAACTGCTCCGCAAAGGAACAGGAGTTGCGGCAACGCCCCGCCCAGAAACGGCGTCAGGTAGCCGTTGCGGGCAAGATTCACGCCAAGCTGCCCCGCGATATAGAACAGTACCAGAAGCGCCACAGCCAGGGCGAAGCCTTTAACCGCCCCCTTGCGACCAGTTGAAATTGTCAGTGAAAAAGCCAGCAGAGCCGCCACCAGTGAAGCCAGAGGCACCGTCAGCCGATGCCAGACAAGCACCCTCATGAGACGCTGCTTGCGTTCCGATGTCATGAATGGATTGCGCAATGCCTTGTAAAGATCCGCGATATTCATCATCTCGCTGTTCTTGCCAAGCTCGCTGAGTTCCTGGAGATTCTCATTGAATGGCATTGATTGCTGGTCAAAATAGAGTTCCTTGCCAGCCAGTGTCATGCCATCCTCGCCATAATTCTGGATGAAGCCCTTTTCAAAAAGCCAGCCATCCTGCGTTCTGACGGCCTTCTGCGCGGCAATCATGCTCTGGCTGCGGCCATTTTCGCCAAATTGCCTGACCACAGGGGAAATTGCATTCCCGTCATTGTCAATCGCCTCTACGCTCCAGTCCCGCCTGTCCAGAGGATTCCTGAAACTGAAACGGCCAGCCGCCTTTTTATGCTTCTTCGCAGTGCTGTAATAGATGTCCGCCGCCTTCTGCTGGCATTTGGCGCCCCATGATTCATTGATTGCAAAGACCAGAATGCTGGCAATCACGGAGCAAATCCAAATCGGGCGGGCGCATGCGGCCAGGGACAGTCCAGAGGCCCGCATTGCCGTAAGCTCATTGTTGCGCCCCAGCGTCATTGTGAGAAAACTAGTGCCCAGCAACACGGCGACAGGCATCACATTCACAAGGTTCGCAGGCTGCAACGCAAAATAATACAGCGCAATCTTGGCGGGAGCTATGCCCTTGTCAAGAAAGTCGCTGATGTTGTCCAATACATCCCTTAATAGAAAAAGGGCGATGAACACCAGGACGGAACAGACAAACGGCACCAGAAAACCGACGCAGATGTATCTGGCCAATATGGGGGAATGCCGACGGCTGCCCCCCACTGCCAATGTCTTATTTTCTCTTGCGACGCTGTTCATCGAACACAATCTTCACCACACGTGTACTAGTCAAGATTTCCTGGAGACTGCGCCCCGAAGGCGTAACATAGACAAATATCGGAGTGAATATGCCAAAAGGCAGCATAAACAGGAAATAGAAGAAGACGCGGCCAATCCAGAAGTCCTCGCCAGAATTGCGAACCAGGTATATCCCCCAGAAACGCTGGCCAGGCGTCTGCGTCAAGACGGACATGCCCAGCAGATAGTAGAACACCACAGTAAGCCAATATGCAATAAAACCAATGTAGAACACGTTGTTGCCGCTCAATATGCCCTTGCTGAACATCCAGGCGCAAATCAGGTAATAGACCAGAAGCACAAGCATCAATATGATGAAATCGGTAATGCCAGCGGCCACGCGCATCCAGATTTCTGCCGTCGGCAACGCAGCGGAATCAGCATTGGACAGCCCATTCGTCGCGCCTTTGCTGAAGTCCTCATAGCGCAGGA
>JAFYGL010000220.1 GCA_017543165.1 Victivallales bacterium
GCGTGGCCAGGCGGAAAGCGACAGGCAGGCCTCTGTTGCCAGCAACAGCATAGACCAGGCTGCCTGCCGTGCCAAGATAGATGCAATGAACCAGGCCGCCTTCAAATGCTATGAGGAACTTCTCGAGGCGGGCGTGTGCCGCGAGCAGGCAAGAGGCGTCCTTCCGCAGAACATGATGACTACATTCTGGGCAACCGTGGACCTGAACAACCTTATCAAGTTCCTGGAGTTGAGGGACAGTGAGCATGCCCAGGCGGAAATCAAGGAATACGCCGTCGCAATCAAGCAATTGATAAAGGACCAGCTTCCCAACGTGGCAAAGGTATTCAATTGGTAAGTCACCGCTCTATTTATGGACAAGGCATTTTGGAAGGCATTGGCCTCCGCCATCGAGCCAAAGGGCGAACTCCATTACGGCTCTGCTCTGGATTTGCTGGTGGCGGTCGTGCTGTCTGCGCAGTGCACGGACAAGGCAGTCAACAAGGTGACGGAACAACTTTGGCAGAAGGTGCGTACAGTCGATGACTACATTGCCTTGGGCGAGGAAGGGCTTGCCAAGGCGATTCACAGCATTGGATTCCACACCGTCAAGGCACGGCATATTATCGGATTGTGCCAGAAACTGAAGGCGGACTTTGGCGGGCAGGTGCCCTCCACGCGGGAGGAACTAATGTCCCTGCCAGGCGTGGGGCGCAAGACAGCCAATGTGGTGCTGAACATCTGGTTTGGCCAACCTGTGATTGCCGTCGATACGCATGTGGGGCGCGTTGCCAGGCGAACGGGGCTTTCCTCCCATGACGAGCCTGACAAGGTCGAGGAGGACCTGATGAAGGCCGTGCCTAAAAAGTATCTTAGGGACGGGCACCACTACCTGCTGCTGCTTGGCAGATACACCTGCCGCGCGCAAAAGCCCCTTTGCGAAAAATGCCCAGTGGCCAAATGGTGCCCGTCATGTAAGTGATTTATGGACAGTGGACAGTGGGGCTTGCTTCTGGCGTGGCGCAGTTGATGTGGGCGCCGAGGCGGCGCCCACTCAGGTTGCCTTGGCATGAACGGCATTCTTGGCAGTAATGCGTAAAACAGTCCACAGTCCACTTCTTGAAAACATAAGGAAGGAAAAATGAGTTTTGCTGATACTCTGCCTGACAATGTCAGGCGAAAGGCCCAGCGCTATGCCATAACGTCCGCTTTGTTCGGCTGCATATCGGAATGGGTCAATGACAGCAATGCCATAATAATATTGTTTCTTGTCATGCTGGGGGGCAGCGAGGCGTTCTCGTTGTTTTCATCTTCGTTTTCGGGCATTGCCAGCATGGTACTGGGGATGCCTTGCGCCTTGCTTATTAGCTGGATTGGCTTGCGCCGTTCATATTCCAGCGCGACTTTCTTTGGGATGGCAATGTTCGTCCTCATGGCGTCTGCGCCCATGTTTGGGCCAAAGGCGAAGTACATTGTGATGATTGGCGCCCTGTGCTACAATCTGTCCCGTCCTCTGTACAGCAATTCCTGGTATCCAATGTGCGGGAATATACTGCGCAGCAACGAGCGGGGCAAGTTCTTCTCCACGATGCGCTTCTCGTACATGATACTCAACACCTGCCTTCTGTATCTGGCAGGACGCTTCATGGGAGATGAACCGCAGCTGTGGAAATTCCAGGTGATAATCATATTTGCCGCCATAATGGCATACGGGCGCGTCTTCTGCATGAACAAAATGCCCATTGACAAAAGCGAGGAGAAGCAGACTGGCGACTTTATTCGCTCGATACGCTCGCTGTACAACGAGCATGGCGTGCTGGGATATGCCTTCTACCTGCTTGCCGCATACACGGCTTCCATGGGATTGCTTCCACTATGCATCATCTATATGAAAAAAGGACTCTCCTTTGGCGCAGACACCATTATGACTGTCACCTCATGCCGCCTGTGCGGCATGATAATAGGCTTTCTTACAGTGCGCTTTGCAGCCCGCCTGTTCAATATCCTCCGCTACCAGGCCTTGACGCATCTGCTGCTGGTGCTGGTGTCGTTCTTTGTGCTTTTCGTGCGTCCTGATGGAGCACACAGCGCCCTTATGATGGGTGTTGTGTTTTTTGTCAGCGGCCTGGCATACGCGCATCTCATGTGTCTTTCCTCCATGCGGACGATTGAACTTGCGCCGCAGAACAACCGTGTGGTGGCAATGTCATTCTGCGCGGTAATGCAGAGCATTGGCGGCGTAATCAGCACCCTGGGCGCGACTTTGCTGCTTGCAAGCGGCGCTCTTGCTCCGAAATGGACTGTGTTCGGCGTGGATTTCTCCCATTACCATTTCATGTTCATAATGTATTTCCTGCTTTGTGTGTTCAGTATGCTGTTCCTGATACTAGTGCCAGGGCAGAAGAAGGAATGCTAATATCATGCCTACAGCGGATTTTATTGCAAAGTGCATACGCCAGGCACGTGGCCTGGAAACGGCAGACCTGGTACTGAAGAA
>JAFYGL010000221.1 GCA_017543165.1 Victivallales bacterium
CTGCTTTGATGCTGGAGGCCGCATAGATCGTGTAGGCAATCAGGAAGATGACCGCACAGGTGACCTGCAGGGCGTGGGACCTGGACTTGAAGCGATTGGTCAGGTACTGGGGAATGGTGATGGAGTCGTTGGCAGCGATGGAGAAGGCGCGAAGGCGGGGCGCCTCAAAGATCCAGCTCATCGCGTAACCGAGGGCCAGGCCGATGGCGATCCACGCCTGACCGAGGCCGAGCGCGTAGACAGAGGCGGGGAGCCCCATCAGCACCCAGGCGCTCATGTCGGACGCGCCGGCGGAAAATGCCGCCACCCAGGGGCCCATTTTGCGGCCGCCCAGAAAATACGTCTTCTCGCCGGAATCCTTCTCCTTGAAGAAGAAGTACAGGCCAATCAGAACCATCGCCACCAGATAAATGATGAACATCAGAATTTCAGCAGTTTGCATTTGAATTTTCCACTCCGATTTTTTGTTTGTTGCAAAAATAAATAATAGATGGAATTTAGCTATATACAGATAAAATACAAATGAATAGAAGAAATTTGAGCCTATTGCACTGCTGTCCGATAAAACTTAAAGTCACAATTTCCCCGAATAAATCCAACTGCCTCCAAGCTGTGAAATGCTTGCAGTGGCGGTTGGAGTTGTTTGCCTCGGCAGTTTTTTCAAAACGATGCCGGGGCATGAACTGGAAAAGCTGAGAAAAGATTGTATTGTAACGCCTGACTACTCAAGGTTTTTGTACTCGAAATTAGTTAAGGGAAAGCAGAAATGAGCTGTGACATAAGGGCAATGGCAATGGCCGCACGAGAGGCCGCACGACAGCTGGCGACAGCATCTGGAGTCGCCAGGGCAAAGGCGCTGGACGCGATGGCGGCAAAACTGGAAGGTGTAAAGGCGGAGCTGATGGCGGCAAATGCGGAGGACATCGCAGCTGCAAAAGCAGCTGGCTGCAACGAGGCCTTCCTGAAGCGCCTGACCGTCAATGAAAAGATATTCAACTATATGGCAAAGCGTCTGCGAGAGGCCGCTGCACTGCCTGACCCAGTAGGACGCATACTGGAAGGCAGGACCATGCCATCGGGACTGCAGGTCTCCAGGATAAGCGTGCCCCTTGGCGTGGTCGGCATAATATACGAGGCACGTCCAAATGTCACCACGGACGCGGCGGCAGTTGCGCTGAAGTCCGCCAATGCCGTAATACTCAAGGGCGGTTCGGAGTCAATACGCACAAACAGGATCCTTGTGCAGGCAATGAAATCAGCAATAGTGGAGGCAGGGCTTCCAGAAAATGCAGTCCAGTTCATTGATTCCACGGAACATCAGGCAGTGACTGAGCTGCTTCAGCAGGACAAGTATGTTGACGTGCTCATTCCAAGAGGCGGAAAAAGCCTCATAAAGGCCGTTTCCGAAGGAACGCGCATCCCAGTGATAAAGCACTACGACGGCATTTGCCATCAGTATGTGGCATCCGATGCGGACATAGACATGGCCGTGAAAGTCGTGCTGAATTCCAAGACTGAGCGCGTCGAGGTCTGCAATGCGCTTGAGACGCTGCTTGTGGATGCAGCCATTGCCGAAAAATTTCTCCCGCCAATGGC
>JAFYGL010000222.1 GCA_017543165.1 Victivallales bacterium
GGGACTGCCCGCTGGCATAACGCGGTTGTGGGCGCCGAGGCGGCGCCCACATAAAAAAGAAGGAGACAAATATGAAAAAATTGTTTTTGCTGTTTACCGCGGCCTTTTTGCTTTGCCTTGCGGAACGACCAACCACAAAGGAAATGCATGACCTTTGGGCGCAGAGGAGCAAGGGCACAAACCTGGCTTTGGGCAAGAAATGCCAGCTGGTACCAGACACAGACTACAAACTTTCCAAAAGCGACAGCGACCCATTTGACTTGACTGACGGAAAGTTGGCTAAAAAAAATGAGGGCCGCCTCTGGTTTGACAAAGGTTCTGTGGGCTGGTATCATGGCCTCGGGCATTCCTTCATAAAGATTGATCTGGAGAATGTGGAGCCTGTTGAAAAAGTGGTCATTCGCCTGCTGGGCGGCTCCACTGGCAACTTCAAATTCCCCAGGTACATGACGGTTCATGTCTCCAAGGACGGCAAGTCCTACCACCAGGCAATCTCCATGCAGAAACTGGCGCCTTGCGAAAGTGGCCAGTGCGACTGGAAGCGCTACTACTACCTTGAGGAGGACCTGCATTGGGGAAAGGCGTGGCCCTATCCCTTCGTACTGGCAGTCAATGCCGAGGCGCGCTACATAATCCTGGAAATCAAGGCGGAATCAGGTTCCATCTTCTGCGATGAAATGGCAATCATCAAGGCGGAAAAGCAGGGCGCGGGCTTCAATGAGGCATACAATGCGCCAGGCCAGGAAATACCCATGGAAGGACTGCTCATTCGCACACGCCTGCCTGAACTGGCAATAATGGCTGGTCTGCCAGCACCCCAGAAACTGATGGTCAGGGACCTGAGGCCAGAGGGTGTGAAGAAGAAGGACTTTGGCAAACTTGTGATGGAATTTCCCAAGGGTGTGTCAATCATAAATGACAAGGATTTCATCTACGAGGAAACTGCAAATGGCGTAAAATACGAATATGACCTGAAGAAGAACAAGGGGAAGACGCCTGTGTTCTATCTTGAAGCGAAGGGGAAAGTGACAGGCAATGCCAGCATCTATGCGGTCACTTCCGAAGGTCCGCAGTTCAAGCATGTTGTGCCAGTGAAGGTGGTGCAGCCTCCAGAAGTTAAGCCTTTCAAGCGCCTGCATGTGAGCCTTTCCTGGATGAGCGAGGAAGCAGGCCGCAAATGGCCCGACTTCCTGAACAACTGGCGCCGCCTGGGTTTCAATGTGGTGAGTTCATTCCCTCGCTACTGGTGGAACGAGCCCAGCGTATTGAGAGGCCAGGAGTACGTGAATGCCGCGCATGAGGCTGGCTACAAGGTGATAATGAACGATTCCAGCCTGCACATGATGGTCAGCGGAAAGAAACCTGGCAACGAGATGTTCTGCACAATCCCTGGCAATGACAAGCACAAATGGCTGTGCCCTTCGTACAAGGGCGAGTTCTACAGGAAGGAATTGGAGCGTGTGCGCCGCTGCACACGCAATGGCAAGCCCGACTATGTGTTCTACGACATTGAAATCTGGCACCAGGCAAAGATATCCTCCAAGAAATGCACACGCTGCCAGGAGGCAATCAAGGCCTCTGGCAAGACACAGGATGAATACCTGTTTGAGCGCGGCAAGGAAATCATGGCGGATTTGAAGGAGGCAATCCGCAAGGGCGCTGAGGACGCGGGAATACCAATGCCTGTCATTGGCTCCTACAACAGGCATGCCAACGCGTCCCATTACGGCATTGAACGCTGGTCGGACATTTATCCCGCTTCAGTTGACATGGCGCAGCCCAGCCTGTATGTGGCTGGCCGTGCGCAGGATGTGCACAACTCCATTCTCAACAACCACAAGAAACTCGGCAACAAGAAGATCATACCTTGGCTGACAGCGGGAACATACGGCGAATTCGATTCATACAAGATCGAGCAGATGATACTGGAGGCCTTGCTGAACGGCGCCAGCGGCATCACATACTACAAGGAAACTGATTTCTACGATACTCCAATGGACTTCTACTACCACGCAAAGGCGCTTGCCGAAATCCAACCATACGAGGATTTGGTAATGGACGGCGCAGTAACCGAGGTGAAAGGCACCAACGAGGATATGACATACTCCATGCTGGTGAAGGGCAATGAGGCATTGCTGCTGGTGGGCAACTACAAGGGCGCAAGGTCCGCAACGACAGTGACACTGCCATTCAAGCCAAAGCAGGTTCTGGACCTGCGAGACAATGGCGCGGTACTAAAGCCCAAGGGCAATGCTCTTTCATTTGACGTGCCCAAGGAAGAAATCAGGCTGTTCTACATCAAATGAGTTGACAGTGGACTGTGGACTGTGGACTGTGGACAGTACGTATAAGTTTTAGGAATTCTTCGCCAGTTGCGTGCCTTGCGAGAGTCCGTAGTAGCGACGGCGTCTCGCCGTCGCGCCAGTTGCGTATGGAGGAACAGCAGTGACGCGCTTTGCATAACGCAAGCCCACCGTCTAAAAAAAGGAGTTATGACACAATGAGGAAAATCACGTTTTTAATGGTGGCATTGGGGAGTCTGGCGCTAATTGCGTCCGATGTTTTGGTCAAGGCGCAGGACAAGACACGTAAATGGACTGTTGACAATGCCTTGCTGGAATATCTTCCAGAGGCCTTGCGTGTTCGCATCCAGGCGGATGCCGCCACCAGCGGCACTTACAGCACCGTTGTCAAGAATGAAGGCAAGCGTTACATGCAGGTGCTTATGGGCAGCTATGAATACGCCATCGTCAATCCAGTGTGCAATATCAATGGCAAGCCCTTGTTCAACCTGTACTCAGGATACAACACGGTTATCCTGCCTCCAGAAGCAAAGGCCGATTTCAACTTCGGCATAACAGCGCAGAAGGAGCCAGCAGGCAAGACTGGCCCTTGGTTTGATCTGCGTGAGATATGCTTTACTGATGCACCGCTGTATGCGCCTGTGGTGCAGCTTGCCAAAGGGGAAAAAGTCGCCAGGCTGGGCAGCAAACTCACCATACGCATGGAGACTGAGGCGCAAGTCGCAGGCGGAACCATATCGGTGCGCTTTTTCGTGGGCCCCTCCTTCATAAAATACCGTTTCTCAAAGGAAGAGGCCGTCGCGCTCAAGTGCGTGAAGGGCAACATCTACGAAGGAACCGTCACGATTGACAAGGACGCGCTTTCCTTTTCAAGCAAGGAGAATCCCTCCTTTTTCATAAGCGCCGAGGCATACGTCCACAATAAAAACTGCTATTACAAACTGCCATTTCCAATTGAAATCAAGACTGGGCATGACATTGACTTGAAGCAGGCGCCATTGGGCGCATTGCATGTCAGGGACGCACGTGACCAATGGGCGGACAGCACAAAAGGTGAAAATCTCGCCAAGGGCCTCAGGTGCGAGCTGCTGCCATTGCCAGATTACAACCTCACCACAGATGACAAGGACAACTTGGACCTTACGGATGGCAAGCTCACCAACAGGATTGATGACAAACTGTGGTGGGACAAGGACTGCATCGGCTGGTATGGTGACAGTGGGCATTCCTTTATCAAGTTGGACCTGGGAAAAGAGCAGCCCTTGAAAAAGGCGGTCATCCGCATTCTGGGCGGCACCAGTGAAAATTTCAAGTATCCATCCGTCATATCCGCCCATGTTTCCAAGGACGGCAAGACCTATTACACGCCATTTTCAATGCAGAAACTGGCCCCATGCGAAAGCGGCCAGTGCGATTGGAAGCGGTATTACTATCTGGATGAGGAGCGCAAGACTCCCGACACCAGGGTACATGCTTTTGAGTTGGATTTGAATGCGGATGCGCGCTATGTCATCATAGAGATTGAGGGCAGCACGGGCGCCATATTCTGTGACGAACTGGCCATAATCAAGGCGGAAGGCAAGGGCAAGGATTTCAACAGCGTCTATAAGGAAACAGGCAAGGAACTTCCATTGGAAGGCCTTATCATACGCCCGCGCGTGGCTGAAATCGCCGTGATAGCAGGACTGCCCTGCCCCCAGGCGTTGCAGATTACAGACATGCGCCCGCCAAAAGGCAAGAAGTCCGCCCCTGCGCAGATGGTCTTGGAATTGCCCAAAGGCGTAAGCGTAATCAATGACGCCAATTTCAGCAAAGTCCCACTGCCAGACGGAGGCATGCGCTATACGCTCAAGTTGGATGAGAATTTCAAGATGGGCACGACCGTCAATTCGCCCGTATTCTTCTTGGCGGCGGGCAAGGGCACCACAGGCAATGTAACTATCTACGGCATTTCAGAGGGAGTGCCCCAGTTCAAGACCACGGTTCCACTGAAGGTGGTTGAGGCGCCGAAGATCGAGCCATTCA
>JAFYGL010000223.1 GCA_017543165.1 Victivallales bacterium
ATTGCTGATCAGCAGATACTACACAGTCAAGCCTGATGTGCAAAATCCCTCGCAAAAAGTGGTGTTCGGTACCTCAGGACACAGGGGCAGCTCCATGAACGGGAGCTTCACGGAAACCCACATTCAGGCGATAGTCCAGGCAATCGTTGAGCTCAGGGAGGACTTCGGGGCCACTGGCCCGCTCTTTCTTGGAATGGACACGCATGCGCTGTCTTGCCCCGCGCATTCCACGGCGCTCTCGGTTCTTGCCGCCAATTCCGTCCATACTCTCATTGCAGGCGCGCCTGGCTTCACGCCCACCCCTGTGGTTTCCCGTTCAATAATACGCTACAACCAGGGGCGCAAAAGCGGACTGGCGGACGGCATTGTGATTACACCATCCCACAATCCGCCTACGGACGGTGGAATCAAGTACAATGCGACGCATGGAGGCCCTTCGGGCGAGGACATGACCAGGGCAATCGCAGCGCGTGCCAATGAGATAATGCGCGAAGGCAACCGCGCTGTGAAGAGCATTTCTCCTGATGCGGCACTTGCATCGCAGTTCGTGGAGGAATACGACTATGCTGGCAAATATGTCGAGGATTTGGCTGGAATAATTGACTTTGATGTGATTCGCGGCGCAAAACTGCATCTTGGCGCTGATGCGCTAGGCGGCGCTGGACTTGCATATTGGAGGCTGATTGCCGAGAGGTTCGGGCTGGACATTACGGTGATGAACGACTATCCAGACCCCACGTTCAGCTTCATGTGCGTTGATCATGATGGAAAGATACGCATGGACTGTTCGTCGCCATACGCCATGGCAGGGCTTGTCTCCATGAAGGATTCATTCAGCCTGGGCTTTGCAAACGACCCTGATTTTGACAGGCACGGCATAGTCTGCCCTGTCTATGGCCTCATGAACCCGAACCATTATCTCGCCGTGGCGATAGACTACCTGTTCAGGACAAGGACTGCCTGGAAAGCCGAAGTGGGAATAGGCAAGACATTGGTAAGCAGCCTGATGATAGACAGGGTTGCTTCGCGTCTGGGACGAACTCTTGTGGAGGTGCCCGTCGGGTTCAAGTGGTTTGTGCCTGGTCTTTTCGATGGCACTCTTGGTTTCGGCGGCGAGGAATCCGCTGGCGCAAGTTTTCTGAAGTTCGACGGTTCGGTGTGGAGTACAGACAAGGACGGGATGATTCTGGCCTTGCTTGCGGCTGAAATCACTGCAAGGACCGGCAGGACGCCGGCAGAGCACTATGCAGAGCTTGAGGCAGCATTCGGCAAGTCGTTCTATTCCAGAAAGGACACTCCTGCTACGCCAGAGCAGAAGGCAAAGGTCGCTTCCATTGCTCCAGAGAGCATAAAGATGACTGATTTGGCGGGAGACAAAATCACCGCCATACTGACCAAGGCTCCTGGCAACGGCGCCGCAATCGGAGGCATCAAGATTTGCGCAGAGAATTCCTGGGCGGCTGTCAGACCATCCGGCACGGAGAATATCTGCAAGGTCTATGCGGAG
>JAFYGL010000224.1 GCA_017543165.1 Victivallales bacterium
AGGTTGAAACGCTTCTTGCCAGGTATAAGGGCTAGCGCCTTCTCCGCATCCTGGCGCAGCATGTCCGCATTGACAGCGGGGCCAGGATAGTTGCCAATCGCCATGATGCCGCCGCCTGGCACCTCGCC
Organism: Victivallales bacterium; assembly: GCA_017543165.1. The sequence continues at coordinate 129 of JAFYGL010000224.1, forward strand.
CTCATGGACCTCAAAGCCCTTCACATCGTCACCCTGCCAGCAATGCAGTGAAATGGGTGTTGACGCCAAGGTATCCAGCGCCGCATCAGTATCTACGCCAATTTTGGCATACAATGCTTTCGCGCTCTCGTATTCCCGTTCAATCTGCTCGCGTGAAATGTCAGGCAGCATGGCTTTTCTCCCAAATTATCTTAGTAAATCCGTGTCAATCGGAGGATTAAAAACTACCGCGGCGGACAGCATCCGCAATGGCGGCCTCAGCCTTGGCATTGTCCATTGCCAGCAATGCATTGATTGTGGCCTGCTCTGGGCAAGGCAGCATGCCAACCTTTGCGTAGTAGGCGTTCCTCTCCTTCCTGGAGCGATATTCGCTGTCGTTTTCAGGTGCATTAAGCGCCCTGCCCGCGAAGCGCAGCATACGCGTGTGCCCCACCATGATGGCGGCGCCTTCCTTGAACGTGTGCACGAATGGCGACAGTTCGATGCCGTCGAAGCCATCTACCAAACGCTGTCCTGGCTTGTTGGCCTCGGTGCCGACAAATATGGGCAGGTCCAATTCCTGGGCTGCCAGCACATATTCTATGAGGGCGGCCAACTTCTTCGCCTTGACCTCTGGGTCCTTGAAATTCCAGTTGCGGTCAGGGATTATGTTCACTGCGGCAACGCCCTTTGCTGCGAGGCAGGCAAGCTGCTCACGTGGATTGGCCTCGCCCTGTGACGCGCCATCCAGCCATGCGCTGACTGGCAAACCGCCGCACTCCAGAATGAAGCCTATCACCTTGTCCAGTTCTGGGAAGGTCTCCGAGGTCGGCTGTGCATAGCCAATGCCGCCACGCTTGATTAGTTTTCCACGCAGGAATTCGTTGAACTTGTTGTAGTCCTTGGCCTTGGCGACAGTTTCGTCCACATCCGTTCCAAAGATGGCGGCCCATTTGCGGGCTGCTGCCTCTTCACTGCCGTATGTGCTGACTGCCTTGGCGTTGTATGCCGCGATTATGTGCCGTTCAGTGGCGTTCTTGTCAGGTGTCAATGGCAGCACATCCTTGTCATAATCCAAGTTGAAGTCAGCCAGTTTTGCATTGATGCGGCTGATGACTGCCCTGTTCCTGGAATGGGAGCGCTCCAGCATGTCCGCAAGCACGGCTGCGGCATGCGTACCCGCCTTAGGCACCTGGGTGAAACCTGACCCCATGAAATAGAAGACGCCTGGCTCGCCAGGTGAGTTGATTTCCACATCGGAGTATTCCTTGAAGAACACCCTGGATTCAAAGCTGACAGCAGAGCGCAGTTTCAGCAGATCCGTTGCGGAAATGAATTCGTCCAATCCCTGAAGCACATCGAAATCGCAGATTGCGGCGGCGAAAAGCCCAAGTTTCTTCATTTCAAAGGCAATTCGCGAAGGGGACCAGCCTTCTCCATTGTATGAGAAGAATGTATGCAAATGCATGTTCACATAGTCATTCTCCTTCGGGAAAACTGTTTCAGCCGCAAGTTTCTCCAATGCGGCACGCCTCTCATTAGGCGAAAACGACGACAATGCCTGCAGTAAATCCGACATCTGCACTATAACTCCAATAATATGTGCGCCCCGTGACGGGGCGCACTCAGGTTGAAATACAGGTGCGCCCTGCGGCAGGGCGCACTCAGGTAAAAACACAGGATTATTCTTCTTCCTCTTCCTGTGCGGCTGCCTCGGCCTGGATCTTGTCCGCAATCATCTTCGGCACTGTCTCGTAGCGCTCGAACTTCATCTCGAAGGAGCCACGGCCCTGTGTCATGGAGCGAAGCTGAGTAGGATAGCTGTAGATTTCCGCCAGAGGCACTTCGGCATTTACCACCTGGAGGCCGTCTTCGCGGTCCATGCCCAGGATGCGTCCGCGCCTGGAGTTCAAATCGCCACTGATGGCGCCCATGTACTCTTCTGGGAAGATGATCTTGAGGCTGTAGATAGGCTCAAGCAGCATTGGCTTTGCAGCGGTCATTGCATCGCGGAATGCCCTGCGGGTGGCAATCTTGAACGCCATTTCGGATGAATCCACTGGATGGTACTTTCCATCAAAGACAACTGCCTTGAAGTTGATTACCAGAGAGCCAGACAGAGGACCAGCGATACGTGTCTCGTTGACGCCCTTTTCAACGGCAGGAATGTAGTTCTTGGGAATGTTGCCGCCCACAACCTCGTTGGCGAACACAAAGTCTGGCTCGCCTTCCGCTGGAGTGATGGGTTCCAGCCTCATGTGGACCTCGGCGAACTGGCCATGGCCGCCAGACTGCTTCTTGTGGCGGTACTGTGCCTGACCGACGGAGGTGATGGTCTCCCTGTAAGGAATCCTGGGCGTGTCCAGATTGACCTCGACCTTGAAGTCATTCTTCAGGCGTGCGCGCACCAGGTTGATCTGCTGGTCGCCCATGCCGCTGAGGATGGTCTGCTTCGTCTCAAGATTGCGCTCGATGCGGAGCGTGGGATCTTCCGCCGCAAGGCGTGCCAGTCCCTGCGCCACCTTGTCTTCTTCGCCCTTGGCTGCGGCGCTGACCGCGAAAATCGTGGTTGCCTGTGGATAGACGATAGGCGCAAAGGTGGCTTCGCAGCCCTTTGCAGCCAGAACATCGGAAAGTCCTGTGTTCTTCAGCTTCGCAACAGCGATGATTTCACCTGGGCCAGCGGTCGGAACCGTAGCCTGGTCCTTGCCCTGAATCTGAAGCAGGTTTCCAATGCGCTCCTTGCCGTTCTTGGTGATGTTGTTGACTTCGGAATCGGCAGAGAATGTGCCAGCGAGAATGCGGACATAGTTCATCTGGCCGATAAAGCTGTCGTTGACGCTCTTGAACACATAGCCCACTGCATCGGCGGAACTGCGGTCAAGGCTGCCTGCGGAGAGGTTGAGCGGCACATCGTCCAGCGGCGATGGGCCAAAGTCCATGATGGCATCCATCAGTTCGGTGACGCCCACGTCCTTGGCGGCGCTGCCTGCGAAAATCGGGATAAGCGTGCCAGTAAGCACAGCCTTTCTGAAACCGGACACCAGTTCTTCTGCGCTGAGTTCGCCTGCGTCCAGGTACTTCTCCATCAGTTCCTCGTCGCTTTCCGCGATGGAATCTGTCAGGTTCTGCTTGTAGTCGGCTGCTTCGCCAGTTGCATTGTCGTCAAGCACCTTTGCCACTGCGGAGAGCTGCGCCTTTGCGCCCACTGGTATTGTGCATGGGATGCACTTGGTTTCGCCATAGCTCTGGCGGATGATGTTCAGCACGCCTTCGTAGTCGGCCTGTTCGCGGTCGCAACCATTGATGTAGATCATGCAAGGCATCTTGCGCTTTGAGGCCTCTTTCCATGCGCGGATGGTGCCAGGTCCAATGCCCAGCGCGGCATCCACCACCAGCACCATCATGTCAGCGATGTTGATGGCATTGATTGCCTCGCCGCAGAAATCGGAGTTTCCAGGCGTGTCCATGAAGAAGAAATGGCCGTCCTTCCAAGGGGCATGAAGCACGCTTGTGTAAATGCTGCCCTTGCGCTCCTGCTCTTCCTTGCGGAAGTCTGACACGCTGGTGCCGGCATCCACGCTGCCGCAGCGACCGACTATTCCCGCTTTGAAAAGCATCAAATCGGACAAAGAGGTCTTTCCAGAGCCGGCATGGCCAGCCAAAACAAAGTTTCTGATCTTTTCAGGGGCACAGTTTTTCACAGCGTTCTCTCCATAGATAGTGAATTAGTTAATTTTCAAACGCATCTTGCGTTATGACACGGAAAATGCAAAACAAAAACGTGCGAAATTTAATGCAACAATGCGAATTTACAAGAGGAAGACACGTTTATTCAGTGCGCACATCCTGCCGTACATGAGAGTCCTTTTTTCTCTTTAATGCAGAGGCGCAGAGACGCAGAGGTTTACTGTTTTTCAATAGATTGTTAACAATAAAAACCTCTGCGTCTCTGCGCCTCCGCGCCCCTGCGTTAGAATCTCTGCGCCTCTGTGTTGTATTTCCAGGCGGAGAAGTTGCAGGCGGAGTTGCCGTTGATGAGGAAACTGACGTAGTGCCTGCCCGTCAATGGCTGCTTCAATGGCACGCGGATGAAGTCAAAGTCACGCCAGCCACCAGTGCTTGTCAACGGGAACACGGCGGACAGCACCTCTGGCTTTCCTGGCGCTTCTGTCAGCATCTGTATGGTGCCGCCCTCGTATTGCTTGTGCACGGCCACCTTGATTTCAATGGCTCTTGCGCCTTCCGTGCCGAAGTCGATTTCACCGAAGGCAATGACAGCGCCATCCTGCATCTGGCCGAAATACGATTTGTCCTGGGACACGGTGCAGTTGATGCTGCCAACGCAATCAGCCACGCCGTATAGTTTGCCTGGCTGGCCTTTTGTGCTGTGGTACTTGATTTTAGGGGTGTGCTGGACTGTCTCGCCGCAGTCAAACGTGGCGAATGCCGCCAATGTCTTTTGCACATCGGCAGCCAGTGCCTTGTCACCTTCTATCCAGACCTCAAAACCGTATGGCTCCAGACGCAGAGGCACGGCATTTCGTAAAAATCGGGGTTGCGCATTGCCTTCCTTGCAAATCCAGATGCCATGCGGCGCGTCTATGGTGGTCATTGCCTCGGCGACGGCGGGCTGCGTATTTACAAACAGCCACATGCGCACGCCATTGCCGCCGCGCCAGGCGGTACTTGCAATAACTGGCAGGCGAACCTTCTGGCGCGCATAGCCGCCCCAGATGCTGTCCGCCATCTTCATTGTGCCGCCAAAGTCGAGAGGAGCCAGCATGCTTCCATGGTTGAACCAGGGCAGAAGCGCCTTGCGCAGATGGATTGCCTTCTTGACGAAGAGGCGGCGCATGTCCGCCCTGCTCAATTCCACTGGCTGGAACCAGCCTATCTGCTCGGCATTGACAAGTTGCTGCGCCACTTTGCAGAAGAAGGACTGCGCATCGCCTGGCGCAATGCAGTTGTAGAGGCGTCCCACGAACTGCACTCGCCCCGCATAGATGGACTGGAACAAGGGAATCTGCTCTGGCTCCGTCCAGCGCGCCGCAAGAAAGCCGTCGAACTGCTTCATATAGGGTTCGGCATTTTCCTCGGTGGTATGGCTGAAATCGGGATATTCCTTGTGCAGAATATTGAAGATACGGGCAAATATGGGCCAATATCCCTGTTCAAGCCACACGGAGGAATCGTTCAGCTTGTGGTCATGCGAGGCATCGTAGCAAAGATGTGGCCTGCCTGTGCCGACCTGGTCGTGGTACAAGCCGCTGAAACCGTCCCTGGCCATCTTCGTTGTAAGCGAAACAAGGACATCCTGCCATCCATTGGCGGCGGGGCACATTACGGTGTAGTTCATGTTCTTTCCATAGTTTTCGCTGTTGATGCTGCCATCCTTGTTCTTGACGGCGTACTTGAGGCCTTCGGACGAGTGTTTCCAATCGCTGTGCCTGGGGCCGTCCTGCGTGTTCCAGAGCCTGTCGTCCACGTATGGCAGCACATATATTCCAGCCTGCTGGAGTTCCTTAAGGACGCCAGGCGTGAAATCCTTTGCCCTGAAGTGGGGCCAGCCGTATTCGCTGGTGTCGTTCCACTCGTACCAGTGCACGCAGAACGGCATGTTCAGGTATTTGCGCAGGTATTTCAACTCCTTGACTTCCCTGTCCAGCTTGTTCTTGTCCTTGGAAATCAGGCGTATCCACAAGGCATTGTCCCTGAACCACTGCGGTGTTGATGTGCGTGGCAGGCTGGCATGCCACCAGCTTGCCTCCTTCTCCAGGAAACGCCTGTATATACGCCCTGCCTCGTACCACTGTCCATTGTACAGTTCGACAACGGCCTTGCCATTCATCCTGAAGTTGTTTTCCTGCCTGTTTGCCACAACGGGATTTTCCCAGTTCACCAGCAGGTTGCCGTGGCTGCCTTCGGCGGAATAGGACTTTGTCAAGGCACGGCCATCCTCATATCCAAAGTAGATGCCCTGCTTGCTGGCCTCGTTGTAGTATGCGCCGAACTGCATGGTCACGCGCCCTGATGGATAGACGCCAGACTGCCCTGCCCTGAACATGTCCATCAATGGATTGCGCAGCAGAATGCCAGACATGTAGGGGTGCACCAAACGGCCATGCTCGCCCAGTCCAGCGAATGCATATTCTGGATAGCGTACGCTTTCCAGCATGTAATCCGAACTATTATGCAAATGGAAATCACTTTCAATGCGGGCATTGCCGAAACGCAGCGTGGAATGCGCGTCAAAAGGAATATCCCCATCCCCTGCCCAGATTATCTCAAGCGTATTTCCCGACACAGTGGACAGCCATTCCACCTCAGGCGAATTATATGCGATGACTCTTCCCTGCTTTCCCCTGTACCACCTGGCGCTCCAGGATATTGCCTTATCGCCGAAGATGCTGGCGTTGCGGCGCCTGTCCAGCACCTCCACCAGAGGATGTGCGCCCCTGCCCTGCCCAGTCAGCGCCATTGCCGCCATCCGCTCTGTCACGATGATGCGGCAATTTGACGCGGCGTTCATTTTTCTGGCGAAATCATCCAGCGTGGCATTCTGGTTCTGCTGCACAAAAGAGGCCAATTCCCTCAGTTTCTTCTGGTCATAGCCAGTTCTTGCGGCGCGGAGAATGCCATTTGCCGCCATTTGCGCGGCCAACTGGCCCTGCTGTTGGATTTGCTGGCAGAGTTCCTGCAAATCAGGCTCCACCTTAAAGAGGCCCTTGCGCCTTGGCTTCACCAGCTTTTCCTGGCTGCAAAGCGCGGCAATCTCCGCCTGGGTCAAGGCACGGCCATAGATGGCGGCATTGGCAAATGCCCCGTTCATGAACCAGGGACCGCCGCCAAAGCCGCGCCCAATTTCCACAGGCACATCCAGGGCCTGCGGCTTGACATCGGGAAATTTTCTGCTTATTCCGCAACTGCCATTCAGGAATATGCTGACGCTGTATCCCTTTTCGCCCTGGGCCGCGTCGGAATAATATGCGATTACAGCCGCCACATGCGCCCATTCGCCAGATTGCGGCAAATCCTTGCTCAGCGTGTGGGCGCACCAGTTCTTGCCGTCATGGAAGTTCACATACAATTCATCATGCAGTTTGCCGAAGATGAACTCCTTGCCCTTGGAGAAGAACATGTCCACCGAATTGGGCAGTGTCTTGTCCTCGGGATTGTAGTTCAGTTTAAGCGTCGCCACCAAGGTCAGGCCATTGGACGTTAGGTGCATGCTGTTGCTGTTGGGGATGAAGGCAAAGTCGCCATTGCCGCCAAGCTGAAGTTGCCCGTCGGCCTGTTTTGCCCTGCCCTTGAGTTCCAGATTGCACTTTTCCTCCGCAAAGTCATAACGGCAAAGCAATCCCTGGCTTAAATCCTGCCCGAAAGCACAAAAACACAGCAGAAATGCAAGACAAAGCATAAGATGATTCATAAGACTTCCTCAAAATGACATTGGCCAATCACAGCGTTCATACTGTATTTTTTCTTCAAGCAATTTCAAACAATATTTGTTGAAACAGGTTCAAACAATATTTGTTGCAACAGGTTCAAACAATATTTGTTGCAACAGGTTCAAACAATATTTGTTGCAACAGGTTGTAAGAGCGTTTTTTGGGTACGCTCTGTTACCCATAGCCTACCCTCCTCATGGGGAACAGCACTTCTGCCTGCATTGAGCAAGGCGCGAATGGAAACATCGCGTCCTGATGCGCGGCCAAATGGCCGCGCAAAATAACCGCGCAGAAAAAACGAGATTTGCGATTGACATAAATGACAAAGGCACTACATTTTACCCAAGCTATATAGATAGCTGGCGCAAAACAAGGGAGTGCACTGATGCCGTTTCGCAATATTCACATCGTTTTCATGCTGTTGCTGGCGCTTCTATGCCTTGATGCGGCGGAAGTAAAT
>JAFYGL010000225.1 GCA_017543165.1 Victivallales bacterium
CAGGTTTATGACCAGGCCATTCACATGATAGCCGAAGCGGCACATAATGCCGAAATCCATCAATAAGAACAGCGTTGTGGCAAACGCCAGAAGCAAAGCGACAATTTCAAATACGATACGAAACCTGCCTGTGAAATTGGAAAGCCATGCAAAAAACATGGCAGGCAGCATATACAAGAACGAGCAGCCTATGCACTGCAGGACAAGATATGCGCCCCCTGCAGTGCCTGCCTTGCCGAATCTGACAAGGCAGAACAGACTGCAAACCAATAAATCAAGCAATAGAAGCGCCGCAGCGTAGAACTGCGGGCGCCCTGCAACCTTCACTGATTTTGACATTGAAAGAACTTAAGCCAACTTGCCCATAAGCAGGATTGCCAACACCATGACGAAGATGGCAATGGTCTCGATGACGCCCAACGCGATGAGGTAGTTCACAAAACCCTTGCCGCTTTCAGCGTATGCGTCGCATGCGCCGGCCGCCGCGCGGCCCTGGAACGCGGCGCTCAATCCGATTGCAATGCCGCCCAGTATGCCCATGGCCATGAACACTGGCCAGTTGCTTGCAGGCGCAGTGGAACCGTTGATCATCAGCATGAGAATCAAACCGTAGATTGTCTGGGACATTGGCACGCCAGTGAGAATCGCCAGCTGGAACGGGGCTTCCTTGCCCTGCATATAGCACTTCTTCCATGCGCCAACTGCCGCCGCGCCAGCAACGCCACAGCCATAAGACGACCCCGAGGCGGCAAAACCGATTGCCAAAAACGCACCTGCCTTGACTAATGCTGCATCTAACATTTTAAATCACTCCTCTTGTTTGGAACTCTATTTTTGATTTTGCAAACTTCTTTTCCCTGCTTGGTGAAAGCCCTGGCTCACCGCACATTCGAGAACGGCTTGTATGGCTTGCCTGTCCAGGACAAGTCCATGTGCCCTGAGAACTCAAGCGTATTGAGCCTGATGCCGTGGACCAGGACGCCCATGCACGCCAATGCTATATTCAGGGCATGGCCAAGCGCCAGCACCAGCATCGACACGGGTATGAGCCATGGATTGCCCTCGGACACGCTCATCGCCATGCTGTTGAAACTGTTGGCGATATATACGCTGGAAAGCCCGACGGCGAAAAGGCGTATGTACGACAGCACATCCACAAAACTGTTGATGAAACTGAAAGGCATGTAGATGACAGTGCCCATGTCCTTCCAGTTTATGTCAAATGCCAATATCAGCACAAAGCCGATGCCGTAGAGCCATATATACGGTTTTGACAAGTCGCCGATGCCGCCGCCGTCCACGATAAGCAGTTTGACCAGACCGAAATTGGCCCACAGGAAGACAGCCCAGCCCATCTTGCCAAGGGCGGCAAAGATGCATTTCAGGAACTTGCGGGTGTCATCCTCTTTCAGATTGGCTTTGGAGGCTTCCTGCAAGGCGCGCCAAACCGATGCCAGTGACATGTGGAAAGCCGCTATGAAGAAGCACAGCAACTGCACGTGCTGCTGGGCATTGTGCTTGCTCAGCCATGGCAGGCCGCCCAGCGGACCAGGCATCTTCTCCGCAGGTATTGCAAACCAGTTGCCACTCAATGCCCCGAATATCAGAATCGCGCCGCTCATCACCATAAGCAGATTGAGGCCATCCTTTGCATTCTCGCTCTTCGCCTTCAAACGGAAATAGCCTGTCACCGCCAGGAAAATCAGGCCGTAGCCTGCATCACCCACCAGCATGCCGCAGAATATGGAGAGGAATATGAGCATGACCACGCTCACATCCGTTTCATGGTAGCCAGGCAGAATGCCCACGAAGTCAAATATATGTCGCGCCATTCTGAAAGGCCTTGGGATGTTGAGCTTGGTAGGCGCGTCCATGTCGTCGTCCTCCACATCCTTGTCCTCCACCACCCAGAGATTCTCCAGCGCGGCACGGTGCAGTTCCTCCACTTTCGCGGCGGGTACATAGCCCTTGAGGAATGCGAAGTGCCCTTCCTGCTCCATGCCGTCCCTGGCCTGCACGGAGAACTTCATCTCCTGGATTTTCCTGTTCTCTTCCTCCAGGCTTTCCCTGTTGGCAATGGCAAATCCAGCCAATGCGCTCTGCTGCGCCTTCAACTGCTCATAAGCCTTGTACAGTTTGGCCTCCCACTGGTGGAGCCCCTTGTTTTCAGGCAAGGGCGCAGGCGTGAAGAGCCCTTCCTCTATCGGCTTGGATGAGAACACGGCAAAATATGTGATGCCATCGCTCTCGGAAATCACCTTGGCGACTGTGTCCTCTGGCATTTCAGGCAGTTTCTTTCCTGGCACGATGCAAAGTTTGATGTACAGTCCTTTCCGCGCCAGAGCCTTGAGCAAGTCCCCAGAAAACGAGCCCCATGGTTTGAGTTGCTCAATGGCCTTCTTGCACTCCTCAACGCGGGCCTCCGTCTTTTCCATGGCGGCAATCATCTTCTGCGCCTTGGCAAGAGCGACAACTGGCTCCAACTTGGCGGATGGCTCTGGTTCTATGCCCTGCGGCAATGCGTCCATGGCAGCCTTCACATTGGACAGCAAACCCTGCAAGTGCACCAGCCGCCGAAACTCACGAGAACTGCCAGGTGCGCCATTGGCGATATGCACCGTGCCCAGTGCCTGGAGCCTGTCAATCGCCGTCTGCCTATCCCTCTGGAGGCAGGCCAGCGTAATTTTTCGCATAGGTTCTATCATGGCAAATCCCCGTTACAAATCCTCCCCGCCGCCAAATGCCGCTGCATCCCGCGCGGCGCACTTGCCCTTTGCAATCTTGGAGCGCCCCACAGAATTGGTCTGCTGGTCACCAATGGAGATGTTGATTTTGCGTATGTTCTCCTTGGCCTCGGGAATCTTGACCTTCTCAAAAAGGTTCACCCTCTGGGTGACGACGCGCAGTTCCTGCTCCAGCAAGGACAATGCCTCCTCCATCAACTTGTTCTTCAGTTTCAATACAATCTGAGAACGCAGCATTTCGGACACATCGTCGAACCAGACAGGCGTCAGATACATGTCGTATGCAGGTGCCTCGAAGAGCAATTCCTCGAATACAGGCACATCAATGCCCGCCACATTCCTGCGCCCCACGCGCCATTCCTTGATTTCCAGCAGGCTCTCCAGCCCTTCCGCATCGGAGCCACTCAAGAGCGGATAGACATCGTTCCAGCTTTTCGCGGCGCTGCTTATGGCACGGATTACGCTGGCGGCCTGCTCACGCATCTTGCGCACCTCCAGCTGAAGCTGCTGCTTCTTAAGCTGCAAGGTAGGCAGATAGCGCTGGTACATCTTCAGCGCATCACGCTGGATCTTCAGCTCGTTCTTTGTAAGCTTTATCTTTGGCATCTGATTATTTCTTAACTATTCAGTACTCGCCTTGAAGGCCGGATTCTTTATTTATCCACAGATTTCCACAGATTTCCACAGATTATCACCAGAATGAAATCAGTGATAATCTGTGGAAATCTGTGGATTAAAAAAATCCGTGCCCCATCGCGGGGACTGGAAAGTTACTTTATTTCTTGGGCCAGTATTCCCGTACCAGGTCCGTCTTGATTCCAGTTTCAGCAGGCTCGAAGCAATCGGCCAGGATGCGCCAGCCCAGATTCAATGCCTCTTCCAATGGAATGTTGACGCTCAAATCCATCATCTTCTCCTCGAACTGGAGGCCGTACTTGAGCAGTTTCTCGTCCCACTTGCTCATGCGGAAGCCCATGGACTGCTTTTCAAGCACTTCGCGGTATTCCGCATAGAGGCGTATCATGGTGTCCATCAGTGCGCGATGGTCTGGGCGCGTATCGCTGTTGACCTGCTGCTTCAGGCGGCTCAGGGAGCCGAATGGCTCGATATGCCCGTTCACCAGATAGAACTGCCCCTCGGTGATGTAGCCAGTGTTGTCAGGCACTGGGTGCGTCACATCGTCACCAGGCATGGTGGTTACGGCCAGGATCGTGATGGAGCCCGCCGTCTCAAAGTCAACTGCCTTTTCATAGCGGGAGGCAAGCTGGCTGTACAGGTCGCCTGGATAACCGCGGTTGGAAGGAATCTGTTCCATGGTGATTGCGATTTCCTTCTGCGCATCGCAGAAGTTGGTCATGTCTGTCAGCAGCACCAGGACGCGCTTGTTCTGCTCCGTTGCAAAGTATTCCGCCACGGCCAGCGCCATGTCAGGCACCAGCAGGCATTCCACTATCGGGTCGGATGCCGTGTGGATGAACATGACGGTGCGCGACAGAGCGCCATGCTCGTCCAATGTCTCCTTGAATGTCAGGTAGTCGTCGTACTTGAGCCCCATGCCTCCCAGCACAATCACATCGACCTCCGCCTGCATGGCTATGCGGGCAAGCAGTTCGTTGTAGGGTTCGCCTGCCACGGAGAAGATAGGCAGTTTCTGGCTTTCAACCAGTGTGTTGAAAATGTCAATCATCGGGATGCCAGTACGTATCATCTTGCGGGGAATGATACGGTTAGCAGGATTCACGGAGGGGCCGCCGATGTCGATCAGGTTGTCCTGCAATGCAGGTCCCTTGTCGCGGGGAGAGCCGTTGCCTGTGAAAATGCGCCCCAGCAATGCCTCGGAGGCGGCCACCTTCATGGGACGTCCAAGGAAGCGCACCTCGCTGTCCGTTGAAATGCCGCGGCTTCCTGCGAAGACCTGCAAGTACACCTTGCTCTTGTCCAGCCTGATTACCTGCGCCAATGATGTGCCGCGCTGGCTCTTGACCTCGGCAAGTTCGCCGTTGGCCACATTGTCCGCCTCGACAGTGATGACGTTGCCGCTTATCTGGATGATGCGATTGTAGATTTTCTTCATTGTTGTCAGGCCTCCTGCAGCATCTTGTCTATTGCCGCTTCAGCGTCGCGGAAGGAGATGGAATCCCATGGAGTGTAGTTCCAGTCAATGAACTGCTGCCTCAGGCGCTGGAAATAGGTTCTCGCCTGGTCCTTGTCCGCAAAGTTGAAATCCTTGTCTATAATGCCCAGCAGCTTGTCGAACACATATTTCTGCCGTTCGGCACCGCATGCGCTATCGACTTTGTCGAATGTGTTCTGCTGCAGATAGACATTGTCTATGAATTCGCTCTTCAGGTATGTGACGAAGTCATTGACTGGAGTTCCTTCTTCGCCAACCACCTTCATCATCTGGTTCACTTCATTGCCAGCGCGGAGCATGGTCCTGGCCTTGAGAACCTTGTCCTTCGAAACTATGCTGTTGTACTTGCTCCAGCTGTCCAATGGATGGATCGAGGGATAGCGACGGGCGTTGGCACGGTCCCTGGACAGCGCCAGGAAGGAGCCAACGACCTTCAACGTGGCCTGGGTGACAGGCTCCTCGAAGTTGCCGCCCGCAGGGCTGACTGCGCCGCATATCGTCACAGAGCCAGTGTTGCCGTCCTTAAGTTTTACAAGGCCGGCACGCTCGTAGAAGCTCGCCACCAGCGATTCCAGATATGCGGGGAACGCCTCTTCGCCAGGGATTTCCTCCAGACGCCCTGATTCCTCGCGCAATGCCTGCGCCCAGCGCGATGTTGAATCCGCCAGCAGAAGCACGCTCAAGCCCATCTGGCGGTAGTATTCCGCCAATGTGACGCTGGTGTAGATGGAGGCCTCGCGGGCCGCCACTGGCATTGAGCTTGTATTGCAGATGATGATGGTTCTGTCAATGAGGTGGCGCCCCGTCCTGGGGTCGTCCAAATGCGGGAATTCACGGAGGATTTCCACGACTTCGCCAGCGCGCTCGCCGCAGGCCGCCACAATGACAACGTCCACTTCGGAACGCTGGGAAAGCGAATGCTGCAAAACCGTCTTTCCTGCGCCGAATGGGCCAGGCGTGCAGAATGTGCCGCCCTTAGCCACGGGGAAGAATGTGTCGATGATGCGCATCTGTGTCACCAGCGGCTCCTGTGGCAGCAACTTGTCCGCATAGCAGGTGATCGGCACCTTGACAGGCCAGGTCTGCACCATAGTCACCTCGCGTTCCTGGCCGTTGCAGGAAACCTTCGCCACCACGGTGCTGATGTTGTATTCGCCTGGCTCCTTGGTCCAGGTCACAGTCCACTCGCCCTGCCAGGCGAATGGAAGCATGATTCTGTGTGTGAATATGCCCTCTGGCACGGTGCCCACCGTGTCGCCCGCCTCCAGGACGTCGCCCACCTTGGCGACTGGGGTGTACTGCCACTTCTTCTCCCTGTCCAGTGGATACACATACAGGCCGCGCTTCAGGAAATAGCCTGTCTGCGCCGCCAGTTCGGGCAGCGGGTTCTGCAAGCCGTCATAGACCTGTGTCAGCAGGCCAGGCCCCAGTTCCACTGAAAGGAGCTGGCCCGTGAATTCCACGGCATCGCCGACTTTCACGCCAGTGGTGCTTTCGAACACCTGTATGTCCGCCTCGCGTCCCCTGACGCGTATCACCTCAGCCTTCAGCCTGGTTCCGTCCCCCACCAGCACAAAGGCGACTTCATTCTGTGTCACGCGAGTGTCAAAGGACACGCTTACCATATTCCCGTTGACGCCCGTGACTTTGCCTGTTTGGAATTGCTCGTTCATTCTGAAATATCCTTAAAGTTCATCACCAATGCGCTTTTCACTTGCCTGCGCGAAGCCCGCCTCAAGCATCCTGTCAAAAGTTGCGCGTCCCTCGGGCAGCTTGCGCCCTGAACGCTTGTCGATCAAAAGCAGTTTCAGCAGGTACAGCTCCACCAATTGCAGATTGAAGTAGTGCCCCGCCTCCAGTTCGCCAAGAAACGCGAACCTCATTTCATCCAGCTTGTTTTCCCTGGCCACAGTGGAGGACATTGCCATTGCCTCCTCGATTTCCTTCCTGTACGAGCAGAAAAGCTCCTTGCCCTGGCGCCCAGTGTCCTCTGGCGGCAGTTTCAGACGCGCGCGGCGCAGTTCCGCCAATGTGTTGCGAAGATATGTCTCAAAGGAATACCACTGCTCCACAGTGTCATCCACGGGCGCCGTGTTGTCAGGCACCAGGCGCACTTTTTCCAGCCTGTCACCAATGTCGTCGCCCAGCAAATCGCGGCACTGCTGAAGGAACTGCGGCGCAGTCAAGGGGCATTGCCCGTCCAACTTGATTGTAGGCAGGCTTGATATGAAATAGAAGAGGTCCACGCCCATTGTTTTAATTGCCTGTAACTATTGCGGCCAGACGACCGCTGAGGTGGCTTGCCAATGTTTCCGCCAATGCCTGGTCGCTGAAGTCATACACCACGCTGTCCCCGCTGAAGACCAGTTTGAAGCCCTTGCCCATGCCACCGACTGGCGACAGCTGGCAGCGGGCCCGCAAATCCGCATCCAACGCGGCGGCCAGCGCATTCTCCACCACCTGCTGCTCCTTTTCGTCCAGCAGCACTTCTAGCCTGTCCTCGTTGCCGTCCTGCTTGAGGAATGCCTCGATAAGATGCACCAGCACCTTGCCAAGCGCCTCGCCGGAGAGCTCCTTGCCAGCCACTGCCAGAGCCACGGACTTGATACGCTCGTCCATCGCACCGCGCAGGGACAGCAATACGTCGCGGGAGGCCTGCCTCAACGCCTCCTCGCCCTTGACGCGGAACACCTGCGCCTCTTTCTGCGCGGCGCTGATTATCTCGTCCGCCTCGTTGCGGGCGTTCTTAAGTATGCTTTCCGCCTCAGCCTTCGCCTGGGCAAGGATCTTCTCCTTTGCGCCCTCGGTCTTGTTGAGTTCCTCGTCAACGATCTTGTTCAACAGTGCCTGTAATTCGTCTGCCATATCCACAACCTCGTGTTCTGTGACTATCAATATACGTCGCAGTAATATAATGAGAATTGTGTTTTTAACAACAGGGAATCCGACAACTTTCAGCACGTGGAGTTATCATTCACCTAAAGAAATCATTTGCGTTCAAGCGCAAATTGCTCCCGTTTCAATAAATACAAATCCACTAGAGTCCTAGGATTCTTCGCCAGTTTTCTAGAAGTTTTTCCCATGGGAAGAGAGCCTGGTTCGCAGGACTGGTGGAAGGCAGATACGTCGCCTCAATGCCTATGGCGGGCGCAACAAGTTTCTGGAACAGTGCGTACGCCGTCTTGCCAGTTGTGAATATGCGCTCTATGTGCGCAGTCTTGAGTATAGTGGAGAAGTCGTTTGGCACTGGCTTGCGTATGGAGGCGTCCGCCGCGCCATCGATTTCGCAGGAGGCAAGCACATCCCAGAGGGCGATGCTGTGCCGAAGCGCCAGCGCCGCCTTTTCCTCGGGCGTACGGGGCAGCGCTTCGTTGAAAAGCGCCGCAAGCAGTGGCCAGAACCTGTTCTGGGGATGGGAATAGTAGAAGCCATGCTTCACCGACTGCGGCGACGGCATTGTGCCTAGTATCAGGAAACGCGAATTGCAGTCATAGACTGGCTTGAAAGCATGTGTGACAATACATTTCATGGATTCTTCGTGTTTCTCCTTTCAGGAATGCCCTGTGGCTTATGTTACTTGTCCTTAATTTGGCAGAGGGGGAATATAGCCAGTATTTCTCATGAGGCAAAGTAATTGCTCACCGATTGATATTGGCAAGCCATTGACGAGGCGCATCTGCCCGCGGCTTTCGCCGCGGGCACCAAGCAAAAAGAAGGCAAAGGAAGACCGCCAATATGCGCCTTGGCGAAGATGCAAGGAGGAGGACCTGGTGCCCACGCTGGCACCCAACCATGGAGGAGGACCTGGTGCCCACGCTGGCACCCAACCAAGGAGGAGGACCTGGTGCCCGCGCTGGCACCCAACCAAGGGGAAGGCAAAGGAAGACCGCCAATATGCGCCTTGGCGAAGATGCAGGGAGGAGGTCCTGGTGCCCGCGGCGAAAGCCGCGGGCAGATGCGCCTCGTCAATGGCTTGCCAATATCAATCGATGAGCAATCACTCATGTTAACAACTGAAAGACTGCAAGTCATTCGCATATTCATGAACAGAGGCTATGTTAGCGAGCATTTCAATTAAAGGCTTCCAACAATTGTAGTGACACTATGTTTCTTTTGATTGACACGGCTAACATTGCGGACATACGCAAGGCACTTGAACTCTTTCCACTGGCGGGCGTGACCACATGCCCCAGCATAATCACCCGAGAGCATCGTCCTTTCTGGGAACTGCTGACGGAAATACGCGCCATCATCGGCAATGACAGAATGCTGCACGCACAGGTGCTTGGCCCCACGGCGGAGGAAATGCTGCAGGACGCAATCGCCCTGCATTCCCGCATACCAGGCAACTTCTATGTGAAGGTGCCAGTCACATTGGAGGGGCTCAGGGCAATGCCCATGCTGCGTCGCGAGGGCATTCCGTTCACAGCCACCACCATACACACGATTGTCCAGGCCATACTGGCGGCGGAAAACGGCGCCAGCTATCTTGCGCCATATATCAACCACATCGAGGACGAGGGCATCTCAGGCGCGGACTTCATACGGCAGGTCACGGAATACCTAAACCGCAACAATCTCCCCTCCAAGCTGCTGGCTGCCTCCTTCAGGAACACGCGCCAGATCGTCTCAGTCATAACAGCAGGCGCACACCACGCAACCCTCGCCCCAGACCTGGTGTGGAAACTCGCCGACAGCCCCATGACAGACCAGGCCGTAGAGAAATTCCGCCACGCCTGGGATGAAACATACGGCACAGACAAGAATATCGCAAATCTGTAATTGTTGTACATAAGAATATTTGTGTCTTCTGATTGAGTATTTTCACGCTTGAGAGCCACCCTGGGATTTTCAGTCTTGGGAGCATAGTAAACACTATATGTGGATTTAGAATAAAGTTGCCAAAATCGTGAATTGGGAAGAGATTTTCCTTTTCGCAGCCACGGCATGAGAACTTTCCTGCGCCTCCAGACCTTTGTCAAAGTCCGTCATGGAATAAATAGTATTTGAGCATTGAGCAAAGCGTCCGCACGAATGTGCGGCAATGCTCAGATACGCTTTATGCCGTGAAAGCCGATTTGACAAAGGTCTGGAAGCACCATGGTAATTCATGCCGTGGCAAAGAAATGGAAAATCTCGAACACACTATATGTAGTGGTGGCTCTCAAGCGTGAAAATACATA
>JAFYGL010000022.1 GCA_017543165.1 Victivallales bacterium
GGAGGTTCAGCGTAGGCAGTTCGCTGAACGGGTCAAGGTATGCAGTGCGGAAGCGCGGCACCACGTATAGATCGCTGCTGCTGGCCTCGATGAAGGGGAAGAGGCTCGATCCGTCAACGCGCTCGCCGCATGAGAGTATCTCGTCCAGGTATGCGCCGTCGTTTATCACGAAGTTAAGCGTCTTGATGCGACCGTCACCGGCGGGATACTGGAAATTGATGTGGCGAATGCCCTTGTCCTTGACGTATTTTACAATGTCGCTCTTGAGAAAATCTGCTGGAGCCTTGCCGAGTTCCGCCGCCAGGCTGCGGAATGTGTAGTCTTTTGCCTTTTCCATTGGAATGTTCTTTCCCTTAAAAAAGTTAATTGTTCTTGTCCTTTGAAAAAAATACAAAAATTGAAAGTAATCCGTTTTTGCCAATTTACAAATTCTGAAAAGCAAAATTGGATTACGGATTTTTGTCAATTCCAAAGGCAAGCATCAGCTTTCTGGAAAATGGCGACAAGTTCGTTGTGTATGTTCTGGTATGGAGGCAATCCCCAAATCATCGGGACAATGCGTCCTGCGAAGTTGTTCTCGTCATTCTGTGCCTTTTCTATCTGTATATTGTCTGGAGCGTAGCCATAAGTGCCATTGCAAAGGCTTGCCACGAGAGGAATGGGTGCCTTGACGGTCTTGCGCGTGTCCCGCCAGATGGCGGACATTATTTCAAACGGGGCTCCAAGTATCTCCAGTTCGCCAAGACGAAGCGCAACGATTCTGGCATTGACTGCGGGATGGTTTTTGACGAAGTCGAAGAGCCTTTGCGCGCCTTTCAAGTACACTAGATTGAAGCGGAGCGCTGGGTCTGCATCCGTGGCGTTCTCAGTGTACACCTGTTCTGAATATCTCTTGATCAGGCCTTGCACATAGTCTGGCGTGTATTGCGGGAAGTATGAGAATTCGCCATCAAGTGAGCAGCATTTCAGAATATTGCATTCCAGGGGCTTGGCCTTGTCCAGCCCGTTTCTCACGGCGGCTGCGAATCTTCTGGAGAGCACGGCCAGGCATTCCTCGGCCTCCTTGACTGAGGCGCAGCCTGTGTTTATGTCGCCTTCGGCGCCTTGTACGAAGCAGCCCACGGCTCCAGGATTCTCATCCATTATTTGTCTTATGGCAAGGCCCGCGAAGTCGGGGCTGATGATGTCAGCATTGCCTGCCGTGACAAGGTGGCAGCCGTAATATGCGACAAATCCCTTCAGCGTCCCTTCGTTGGAATCGAAGCGAATGATGTGGCAGGTGGTATCCGTTAGTTCAGGCCTGGCGGGCTGCCAGTCGTCCTTGAGCACGTTTTCTGGTTTGTCGAAGAACTTGTCGTAGACACGGTTTATTGCGATTTGGGTGCATGGCACCTCTGCGTGGGATACCGTGGCCTCGTCCAGATTGTCGAATGCCTTTGCTGCCGCCTGTGCAATTTTCATAGGGAGCAGTTCAACATATACGGGGTCGGGCATTCCATTGCCCAAATCATAGTTGGCCGAGGGCGATGAATGGGTGTGGGAGCAAAGCACCATGATGTTTGTCTTTGAAAGGAATGGCAGTCTTTTCAGGATTGCCTGCAATGTCTTTTCCGCGATGTCCGGTGACAGAAGGCAGAGGTCGCAGCATACGATGCAGGCCTTTGAATCCCCAAGCTCGAGTGCGATTCCCCTGGCCTCAAGCGGGGCGAGGACCCTTTGCGATGCGCGCAGAGGCCACGCAAGGTATCCTGTAAGCTCCACGCCGATGCGTGGCGTGATGTCCACGCGGGAAAAGCCAGCTTTCAGTTTGTTGTTCATCATACAGGCAAGCCCTTTTGAAAGTGTTTTCACAAACGAGATTTTCAGTTGCATACTATGCTTTTCAGCATTCATATTTCAAACAGTGTCCATCCAATTCCTTTTCCTTGCACCAATTGTGCTTTTTTGTCCGGCTTGAAGAGAATCAGTGTCCAGAACAGGGATTTTGACA
>JAFYGL010000226.1 GCA_017543165.1 Victivallales bacterium
CCTGGTAGCAGAATCTGCCAAAATCTGCATGTATGTTGGTGCGACCTGACACGGGCATTTCATCCAGGCGGGTGGGGTTGCTCTTCAGCCAGTCCAGATCGAAATCCTCCCAGAAGGTGGTGGCGCCCATGTCTAGCATTCCGCCCCAGTAGCGTTGGATGAGTTCCAGCGCGGAATGGTGTGGAAGGCATTGCAGAATGTAGCCGCCCATGTATGTGCTTATGCCGCTGCAGAGATTTTGTTCAAGGATGTTGCTGTAGTCTGCTATGCCCGCGAGATGCTGCATTGCGGCGGCTGACTTGTTGGCGCCTGGTTTTGGCGTGGCCAGGGCGATTTTCTTCCTTGCCTGGCGTAGCGAGTACGTATCCAGCTGCATTGCATCGAACAGTTTTTCCGCTGCCTTTAGCCCCTGGGCAAAAAGGCCGTAGAAGCCGGCGATAGTGCCATCTGAATCCTCTTGGCTTGGCCAGTCCAGAAACACATACCCCTGCAATTCTATGCTTCCATCGTCTTTTATCATTGTCAGGTATTGCTTTGTCGTGTCCTGGACGTATTTGCCGTACTTTTCCAGAATGCCATTGTCTCCGCTATGCAGATACCATTCATATATAGTCATGATAATCCAAAGCGGATAACTGGTGTGATGGTTGGCAAAGGCACCGTCTTCGGTATTGAAGCAGAGTTGTTCCAGTGTTGCATCCAGTGCATCTATGGCACCGAACAGCGGCAGTATCGCCCTGGTGGAGGGGTGAAGGTCGCCGCCCCAAATCATGCGGTCCCGCTTCACTCCATCCAGAATGTAGTCCTGTATGCAGAGATGCACTGTACGGACTGCTGTGTCGAAGATTGCGTTCAAGCGCTGGTCTGAGCACTTGAAGTTGCCGATTTGCTCCAAGGGGCGTGTCAGGCTAACTGCCAGCACGTTTACTAGTGCGGCCTGACCCTCCAGTACGTCAATCCTCACAAAACGGAAACCTGTATTGCCGAAATCCACGGTGGAGAGCATGTTTAGCG
Source organism: Victivallales bacterium (assembly GCA_017543165.1). Next base: position 1,015 of record JAFYGL010000226.1, read on the forward strand.
GCAGGACAATGTCATGTATGGCATGGTCCATGTTGGGCTCGCCACAGGCCTCGGCTATGGATTCACCGAAGCGCAACCGTATTTTAGCTGGCTCCATCATGCCGCTTACAATGCGAATGCCTCCTGACAGCTCGCAGCCGAAGTCCAGCAGAAGATAACCGCCTGCCTTGAGTGTGCATATTGGAAAACGGCTTGCAGTGAAGTTGGATATGACTGTGTTGTTGAGAAATATGGCGGGATTGGCGCACTGTGCCTCGTCAACTATGCGGAGGCAGGGTACGAATCTGCGTTGGAATGATATGTTGTTTATGTCTTGTTTCATGGTCCAAGAATACGGCTATTGGAAAAACAAGACAAATTATACTAGAAAAAACGCCTAAAATCTTTAACAAAATGGTATTTTTATAGCACTAATTGGCAAAAATAGTCGTTATTGGTGTTCAGGTATGTGATTTTTTTCTTGCGGCTGTTGTCATGCGCGTCAGGACGTGATGTTTCCATACGGCTGTTATCCAGCATGCACAACAACAGTTGTGCAGAAAATTATATTTCTTTTTTTTCTGTTTGTAATCCTGTCATAAGCAATTACATTTCCGCAGTTTAATGAAGAAACTTGCATTTGTGAAGGCGTGTTTATGGAGATGACAGAGGAAATGGCGGCATTTGCTTGCCCTGAGGCAGTGCCATATTTTCTGGAAGAGGCGTTTTTGGAAGAGGCTGCGGACTTGTGTTCGCTGTGTCCCGAGGCACGTTCTGCCTTCATGCAGGAGGCCAGGGAGATACGCGGGAACCGTGAGAGGACGGAGCAGCTCTGGCGTTGCCATTACATGATGAACAACCTTGGCAAGGCGCCCCGCTATGTGGAGCAGAATTTTTTCATGACGTATGCGGTGCTTGCCGCACTGCCAAAGACCAAGGCATTCTACCAGATGCATGGCATTCCCCTTTCAATACTCAAGGCAGGCGCGATGGACTTGCAGATATGGGCGGTGGACGGCTTTGAGAAGACTGGCAAGTGGGGCAATCTTCATTGGGGCTGGCTGAAGAACAGTTTCAATCCATCCATCTTCAGGCTGGGCAGGCTGGAATTCGAGGCAAGGCCCTGGCATGAGGAGAACAAGTTGATACGCCGCAATGGCGAACTGGTATTCGTGCCGCTGGACGAGAAAGTCGATGAACCCGTGCTGATGCAGTACCAGGATATGTACATCAATGTACACATACCCGCTCTTGCGCCACTGGACTACGAGGCGTGCAAGGCCTCCTTTGCCGAGGCGCGTGCCTTCTATCCAAAGTACCTGCCTGAAATACAGCCAAAGTGCTACAGGTGCTGCTCCTGGCTGATGGACAGGCAGTTGCGCCATTGCCTGCCCGAAGGCTCGAACATCCTGCGTTTCCAGAGTTTCTTCGAGGATGTGTACAAGGCTGACGCCAATGACAGGCAGCACAGGGAGCGCATCTTCGGCAATCCAGACATTCCACTGGACCAGGCCCCGCGCAAGACGTCCCTTCAGCGCAATTTCATCGCCTGCGTGGAGAGGGGAGTGCAGTTCAGGACAGGGCAGGGGATAATAATTTCGCGCGGCTGAAGCCGCGCACTCCGATATTTAAAAAACATTAACATACAGGCTTGCATGCTATGACAAGACAAGTGAAAATCTACCTTCTGCTGGCGATTGCGGTATTCACTGCCTGCAGCACCAAAATGACGTCCATGAAGGAAATGCAGGCGCGGCAGCAGCTGGAGAAATACAACCAGGTGCGGGCCATCCTGGACAAGGTGCACAGTGAACTTGTGGACGGCAATGCCCACGAGGCAAATGCATTGCTGGCGCCCTTGCTGGACAAGACCTTCGAGGAGACAGGAGTGCCTACTCTGCGCAATGAGGTGAATGCCTTGAAGATGGCGATTGACAGGCAACTGGAGATACCACGCCGTGAAGGTATCATCAAAGCCACGGAGAAGACCATGCTGGACGAGACGCAGAAGAAACTGTATCTTCCCGAAAACTACGACAAGACCGTGACTTCATCCGAGGAACTGCTGCCCATCGAAATGCCTGAGACCGAGACGGAGCAGCGTTTCCGTACAAAGTGCATCCTCAAGAACTTCAAGTGCCAGAACGCTACCATCCCAGAAATCGCCGCTGAAATCAAGCGCGCAAGCGGAATCAATGTGATTGCGGACGATTCAATTGACGTGGGCGGCAAAACGCTGACGCTGGATGTGGACAATGTGCCGCTGGAGGAGGTGCTGCGCTACATCACACGCAACATGGGACTGTCCTTCTACATGGGCGAGAACATGTTGTGGATTACTGCGGCGGAGAAGGACGAGGCTGCAAAGAAGGCGATGGAGACGCGCATTATCCGTTTGCATCATGGTACTGTGCCGACTGTGCCTGATGGCCCTGGTGCCAAGGGCTCCGAAGACAGCGCTGGCAGCGTTGAACAAAAGGAGGACAATGAGTTGCAAGAGGCATTGGAGTTGCTTCTTGGCAATGGCCCAGATGGAGCGAATTTCCGCATATTCAAGGATAGGAACATTGTTCTTATCCGTGACACCAGGGAAAACATACGCCTTGCGGAAAAAGTCATCAAGGAATTTGACAAGCCGCCATACCAAGTTTCCATTGAAGCGCGCTTCATAACTGTCAGCAAAGATGATTTAGTGGATGTAGGAACGGAAATTACTCAAAAGTCGGCGTCTTGGACAAATGAGACGATAGATGATAGTAGGGTAGGAACAACTGGCGCCTTGCAGGCGGCTGGCTATAATAATTCGTTAGGCAAAGAGGCAATCAGGACGATCAATGCTCTAACAGAATTGGGCACCATCAAGGCAGGCAATGCCGAGGGCGTGGGACTTATCAATTTCAGTGGTGTGATTGCAAACAGGACGTTCGATATACTGGTCACCGCATTGGATAAAAAGGATTCCACTGTGACATTGAGTATCCCCAAGGTAACAGTTATGAACAATCGTCAGGCACGTATCCGCAAGGGAGACAAATTGTATTACTTCGAGGATTATGATGTGGAAAGTATAGATAGAGGTGATACGCATGGAACAGACCAGATACTCGTGCCTTCTGGTTCGCCGACCGAATTGCCGATAGGCCTCACCTTTGATGTCAAGGTGAATGTGGGCAACGACGGTAAAACTATTCTTCTTGGTCTAAAGCCTGAAATTGTGGAACTCAAGAAATGGGAAAACTATTTGACCACTGGTGATGATGACGATGATGATGACGATGA
>JAFYGL010000227.1 GCA_017543165.1 Victivallales bacterium
CAGGCCACAAGTCTGAAATACAACAAGAACGAGGAGACCTATCTTGCCACCACGAAGGACCTGCTGCTGGAAGGCGGCAAATACTACATATCCGTGGAGCATCCCAACGCCAAAAAGGGCGGCTCGGCAGATTTCACTGTGGCATACGGGGGGAAGACTTATTTCTTCGAAGTGGATGACAAGGAGGACAATGTGTTCACAGGCGACGAGGTCCAGGACTTCGGCGGCGACTGGTCCGACTGGGTTGGATTGGGCGACAGCGTGGACTACTGCCGTCTGGATTTAAGCGAGATTCCCGCCCGCGTGTCCTTCGATTTGAACGCCTCCGATGCCGCCAAGTTCACCGTGTGGCAATTGAACGAGAAGACTGGCAAGCTGAAGTCGGTGCAGTCCACCGCATTGAAGCTGGACAAGCAAAGCGGTGAATACTCTGCAACCACGAAGAGCCTGCTGCTTGCAAAGGGCACGTACTATGTCTCCATGGAAAGCACCAATGCCAAGAAGGGCGGCAACGCCGATTTCACGGTTGCGTTCGGGGAGGATGTGCGGTACTTCGACGAGGCGGACAACTCCAATGACACATGGAAGGCGGCAGCCGAGAACGAGGAGCGGTTTATATGCGACAACGTTTACGGCTGGGTGGGCTTCGGTGACGCGACAGACTTCTATGCCTTCTATGCGGACGAGGCGGGCAAGTTGTCATTAACCTTCGACGAGGACACCGAGGCCGCTATCAAGGCAAAGAAACTCAAGGTAAGCTGCCTGGATGCCAAGGGCAAGACCATTTCATTGGGTGCGCTGAAGGATGGCAGCATGGATTCCAGCAAGGCGCTTGCGGAAGGCACATACTACCTGGGCGTTGCCTGCACAAATGTGCAGAAATACGACAGCTACTACAATGTGAGCATCGGCATGCTGGCGTAAGCCAACACAAAGGTGCCTCTGTTCAACGCAGAGGCATTTTTTTAACGCAGAGACGCAGAGATTTTTATGGTTCATCAATAGACTGCCATAGAAAATTGTGGCAGTTTGAAGAGGTGATTACCTCAAAAGACAAACAATAAGAAATCTCTGCGTCTCTGCGTCTCTGTGTTAAAAGAGAGGCGCCCCTGCGTTAAAAGAGAGGCGCCTCCGTTTTGTATTATTTGTTCAGGTCGATTGCAGTTCCAATGCCAGCGGCCTTGGCGCGCTTGTATGCTTCGCTGGCGCAGAACACGTCGTGTGCGCCCAAGCCAACCAGGACGATGAGTATCTTTTCGTCATCGGAAGTGCGGCCAGCGGCCTTTCCAGCAACAATTTCGCCCAGTTCAACTGTAAGGGACTTTTCAGGAATCTTGCCGCTTTCCACCAGTTCCTTGATTTCGCCGCGGTGGGCCGCCTGCCCGACGCTGTCCACAAACACCTTGTCGCAGCTGAGGAGTGTGTCATCGAATGCCTGCTGGTAGGAGCCCATTCCCAGCAGGAGCACGCCAGGCTTCAGAGCCTCTTTCTTAAGGAAGGGCCTGTTTGCGGTGGTCAACAGCACGATTGCGTCTGCATCTTTTGAGGCTTCGTTGGCATCGGTGGATGTCTTTGCGTCAATGCCGTATTTCTCCTTGACAGTTTGCTTGAAGGAGGCGAGATTCTTTTCGGAAATGTCAGCCACTGTGATTTCCGCCTCTGGGAAGAACACGTGGATGCAGGCAGCGGCTGTCCTGCCTTGAGTTCCAGCGCCTACGATGGTGACTTTCCTGAAGTTTTTCTTTGCCAGGTATTTGATTGCAACAGCTGCCGAGGCACCAGTGCGCCAATCGGAGATGTAAACACCGTCCATGAAAGCCAGTGTATCGCCGTTCTTGGGCTGTGTCAGCGTGACGACGCCACGGATGTAGGGGAGGCCGTTCTTTGGATTGTCGGCATATCCGCCAATCCACTTGATGCCAGCAGCGCCTTGTGGCACCACGTATCCAGGCATGGCGTTGTTCCATGAATCATATCCGCTGCGTGACATGTCCAGATGGATTTTGGGAGGCATTACCACGTTGCCATTGCCCCATTCCCTGAACACTGTTTCAATCGCAGCGGGGAATTCGCTGTAGGGCATTAGTTTTTCAATTTGGCTGTGGGTGAGAATCAATGTGTCGCTCATTTTGATTTTCCTTTGGTTTTGGGTTAATATGCAAGTTATATTACCATTCTATGGGTGCTTCTCCTTTGGATTGGAGAAGTTGGTTCACTGTTGAGAACAGGCGGCATCCGAAGAAGCCCCTGTATGCGGACAGAGGCGAGGGATGCGCTGCCTGGAAGATGATGTGGCGGGCTGCGTCTATCTCGTCTTTGAATCGCTGCGCGTCGCCGCCAAGCAGTATGAATGCGCAACAGCGTTGCCTGGCGGAAATAGTCCTTATCACGGCGCGTATGAAGGGTTCCCATCCCAGTTTGCGATGGGAGGCGGCCTGGTGGGCGCGGACAGTTAGCGCGGTGTTCAGCAGCAGCACGCCTTCCTCCGCCCAGTCCAGGAGCATGCTTGAGGCGGGCGCGGGCTTGCCAAGGTCGCTTTCATATTCCTTGAATATATTGCGCAAGGAAGGCGGTATCTTGACATAATCCGGCACGGCGAAGGCGATG
>JAFYGL010000228.1 GCA_017543165.1 Victivallales bacterium
CCGTCGCACCATTGGCATGCTGTCGCAACTACCGTCCTTTGCCAAATGCGTGCTTTTAGTAGCGAGAGGCGTACCATTGGTGCGACGGCGGAGACGCCGTCGCTACTACGGCAGCTGGCAAGGCACACCACTGCGTTAAAAATTGTGCGCTAGGCGTTCAGCAGGAAGTCCTTCAGGAAATTGTCAAATGCCTGCAGGTCATCCAGGCGCGAGGCCTCGCACACGGCCAGTTTCTCCTTGATGGCGATGCCGCCAAGGGAATCAGGATAGGCCTCATATATCGAGCGCAGCCTTCCCAGCGTCTCTTTTGCCTCTGGCAGTTTGCTCCGCAGTTCCTTGACGAGATTGATTGTGGCAATCTTGTCATCCTGCCTGGTGACGCCATATACCTTAATTGCGTCAATCACCTGGCGTAGAAGTTTCACAAACGGCATTGCCGCGCCGTAGTATTCGCAGAATCTCCCAGTGATGTCCAGATTCTGGTCATCGGGGAATATGCGGTCTGGGTCTATGTGCTTCTGCACCCAGTTGTCATTGCGGTAGCGGTCCCTGACATCTTTCCTGCGGAAATCTGGCACCTCCATTGGCTGCCCTTCGGCCACGGCGCTCCTCAAAGCCTGTATGCCCGTGAGCGTGACATCCGCCGCCGCATATACATTCCACGGCGACTTTTCGCCAGTGAGAACCTCCCGCGCAAAATAGTAGAGTTCCCAGAAATCGCCACCGCCATGCCCTGCCTTGTCGGCGATGTCTCCCAGTTCTGGCCAGTCAGGCTCCACGTGTATGCCGTGGGAACTGCCCATGGCACCAACTTTCAGCATCAGCGAGGGATAGGATTCTGCGGCGGCTCGCGTGCCGTAGAAGCGCACGGTCCTGCCGTCAGCCGAGGTGCCGCCCATCAGATTGCGCACAATGCCGCCATTGCTCATATATACCAGCGACGGGCACATGGCGCAGAGATTGGGCATTATGCCGTCCACCTTGCGTCCCTGTCCATGCACGGCGCCCTCATACAGCACGTCCGTGGGGAATGCCACCACTTTTTCTGGGCGCAGACCTGTTATCACCATGGCTGGGCCCAGTGAATGCGTGCAGTAGTAGTGGTAGTTCAGCCAGCCGCGCCAGGCATGAAGGCGGTTGCCAGGAACTGTGTCCTGCGTACTGAGGCAGGCATTGGTCCCGCCATGGATGTATTCGAATTCCGCATACTCCAGTTCGCCGAAAAAGCCTTCCTTGTAGAGTTTCGCCAGATACAGGTTCTTCTTGTCAAAGGGGTAGTTCTCCGCCAGGTTATAGACCAGGCCCGAGGCCTCCACGGCCTCCACCTCCTCAACGCCCTGCGCAGGCGTCAGAAAACTGGTCACTTCGCACAGCACATGCTTTCCCGCCTTAAGCGCCTTCAGCGTGTGCTTTGCATGGTCAGGGAAGAACGTGGCGATCAGCACAGCATCGAAATCCATCTTGAAGAAGACGTCCTCGTTGTCAACTACCTCTGCTTCAGGGCAGATTTCCTTGAAGCGCGTCCTCATTGCGGGGCTTGTGTCGCAGGCCGCCACAATGTCAACACCCAATGCCCGCGCCGACGCAATAAAAGATGAGCCCCTTCCCAATCCCCAGATACCCAGTTTGAGATGCTTTCCACCAAACAATTCCGTCTTTTCCTCTTCTGACATGATTAATCCTCGTCCTTAATTCTGTCTATCAAAAACACCGTTTTTTCTTGCTTGACAATCTAATGCCAGTCCTCGTTTTTTCCTATGTCCACTCGTCATTTTTGTATTCACCTGGCGCTGTTGAAGACAATTGGCAATTGCTCGTTATGGCCATTGAACGGGAAGCAGGTCCGAAAAAAACGGGGGCCTGAATCCAATACAATGGCTACAACGATTTTGGGGAAAACATCCACATCCTATAGGCGCGGGCAGACCGCTCTACCGCCCATGGTTCAACGCAATGCCATCGAAATCAGCAACAACAAACCTCATTTTCCACTCTTTTGCGAAATGATCTGACCATTGTCCTCGGCATCCTCTGTACGCCTGCCCAAGTCCTTGAAGAGCCGAAGCAAATCACGGGTGCCGCCAATGCAGAACCATATTGTGGTCACCATGCCTATTATTGAAGGCACAATCACTGAAATGACCAGAAAATACCTACTCCACATCAAATCCGTCCACGGATTGAACAGATTCCATATTATGACCAGGACAAAGGCAAATCCAAGTTTATAGACGAAGGAATAAATGAACACCGACCAGGCGATTACCTTGTCCCCAATCGTATATTCCGCCGTAATGCCCACAAGTCTCATGGCCAGGCTCCCGATTCTAAAGGAAAGGTCCTCCTCCGACAGGGAGGCACTGTCCGCGTATGCGCCCCGATGCAGCAACTTGTCCAGATTATATGGCTTGTATGTGAGCAAAGAACCTATTACGTATGACAATATGCCCATTGCAATTGACAGGAACAGTATCTCGTATGAATTTATCGGGAATTTCAGCGGATCCATTTTCCAGACTATCCATGGTGCGAATGGAGAAGACATGCTTTGCAGGAAATGGTCAAGTCCCTCAGCCAGCCCCTTCTGCTCAAGCCACGGGTACAAATGCGCTGCCCAGGTTCTCTGGCATAGCATGCCGAGAACTGCCGTGCCTGACCCGAATACAAGTGAACACCACGCGCCAATGAGATTCCCAAAGCGGGTGTAAAGACCGAATACCATAATAGGTCCCGCAGCGCCCAGCCACAGGGATGTCATTATGGTGGTGAACATGTTGATGAAGTCCAACTGAGAGAAGAATAGCGCCACCACCGCGAAAAAGACAGCCACGCAAACCGTCACAAGACGCAGCAGGAGCAGATGCCGTCCTGGGCTTATCCTGCGCCCAAAGAAGGGCAGCACCATGTCCTGCACAATGCAGCCCGTGGCATTGAAGATGCGTGAATCATCGGTGGACAAAAGCAGCATGACCATCAGCAGGCAGAACAGCCCTATCATCCCAATGGGAAATATTTTCCTGCACACCATTGGCATCATCATCTGGTAGTATAGCGTCCTGCACTTCTGGAACTGAAGCCGCCCCTCGGGCGTGTCAGGAATGGCCTGCTTGATTTCATTGAGGTAGCGGGTGTCCAGATTATCCGCCTGTGACAAAGGTGCGTCTTTTCCCTGTTCATGGACTAGTTCGGGAATGGCGTTGATTTTTTCGCTGAGCAGTTTGTACTGCCCCTTTACCGTCATGACCTGGTCAAGGGCCCGCAAGGACAGTTCCTTCCGCAACTGGTTGTTTGTGGTCTTGAATTTTGGATTGGGTCTGGCGAAATTGCCGCTGTTCATAAACACCATTGTTATCAGCGCAAGCAGCATAAGCATGACCATGGAAAAACCGTCCCTCCAGGAGCCAAGTATGCCAGCCATCTTCTGCTCGTGAGGCGTACGCCCCGAGGAAGTGGTGTCATTTCCAATCCAACTGGCACGATTGACTATGGCATTGGTCAAAGTCACAATCAAGGCGAACAAATTGAAATCCCGCAGTTGGGACACGTCATACGGATTGACAAAACTCTGCCTGGCAACCCTGTCTAGCAAAACAGGCTGCACATCGGAACCCCATCCCAGTTTCAGGATGATGAAGCCTGCGATGACGACAAACACTGGATACGAAAGCAATGCCTGAAGCGAATCTGTCACAAGCAGCGAAATGCGCCCAGCAGGCCAGATGATGATGGTGGCCAGTGTCAGGCAAAGCACAACTATGATGGCATAGCAAGGCAGGCTGACACCCCAGATGCTGATACGGTGTGGCAGTCCAAGGTAGTAGATGAAGAAATTCGTGGCAATGGCTGGCCCGATGGCATTGGCAAGCATTTCGGACAATGTGCTTATCACCGCCGTGACAAAGCGAAAAGACCTGCTGCCATAGCGCAATTCAATGAACTGTCCCTTTGAAAGGCATCTGGTCTGCCGCCAACGATATGTGCAGTACCCAGTCAGGGCCATGACTATCATGACAGGAGTGGTCACATTCGCCCAGAACGAGACGCCGAAGCCAGTCTGGTAGTTCTGCTCGGCCCCCGCAACCAAAGTTATGACAGACAAGCCTGATATAAGGCTGCCCGTGGCAATGACATAGCGCCCCGCCACGCGCCCCGCCGCAAGATAATCCACAGCATTCCTGGCATAGCGCTTTGAATAGAAAGCAAGCCAGAGAATAAAGCAAAGCGGCAAGGCGACAATCAGCGTATCAAAAAAAGTCATTATAGGTTCTATCCTCGATTAATACCGTACAATCTGTGCAATTGTTCCTGTATTGTCCAGTTCCGTAGCGGGACCTGTCTCCCCACAGTCGCGTATAATGTTGCCTGCCAGAATCAATTTGCCGATTTTGCCTGCATTTCGAATGAAGCACAGAGGCGCCTTGAGGCGGTTTTCTGTAATGCATTGCTCTATGCACAGCTGCTCTATGGCAAAGTTCTTCTCAAAATCAAAGGAGGGCGTGCCAGTCGTAGTTTCCACACGTTTGAGGCCAAGCACCCTCATTGCGCCCATTTTGCCGTTGCCCTCCCCCCAGAAAAGCCCCCAGTCAGGGCAGCGGTTCCAGTCGCTTTCCAATGGCAATGCCTTCGAGATATGAAGATTCTCAAATGATAGTGCATCAAACACACCTGCCTTGGGACGATTCGGGAAGAAATGCGTGAAGCCAAAGGCATAGCGATAGAAACTGCCAAACACATTCCTGATGGAAATATTGCTTATGGGCGAGCCATTGGACAAAAAGCGGGCGCAGGAATGGCAGCGCTCCGCATAGACACCGTCCACTTCTATATCAGAAATCGGCCCCATGAACGGTGATTCGGCAATGCCGTCCTCCGCGTTGAACGCAAGCATGTCATCGTAGCAGGCACCACGCACATTTGTTATGCGACCAAAGCGACAGCCTCCGTCAAAATGCAGGCCATCCATGTTGTTGGGCGAAGGATTGCCTTCATTGAAGTCGAATGCAATGTCTTCAAAGGTGAAATCCGTCATTTTCGCGGAATGCACCGCGTATGTGACGGGATTCTTAAGCGTAACACCGCACATGGCAAAGCCGTGGACATTGATGAAGCGCATTGTCTCGCCAAAGTAACGTGCTGGATGCCAGGGCACTGGCTCGTATGGACGCCGTGTCCCCGTCACAGGGTCCAGGGGCCAGTCCTCAGGCATGGGCATGCGCCTGATGCCGTCTCCACTCAGCCCGCCATTGATGGTGACCATCTGGGGATTGGGCGCCTGCCATGTATTGTTGCCGTTCCAAATGCCACCAGTGACCGCAATGCGGCAATTGCCCTGCTCGTAGTTGTCATTTGTCAGCATTATGCAGTTGCTTTTCGGGGCAAGGCGTATTTCGCTCCAACGGTCCATGCGCAACTCCTGATTGCTGTGCATGACAAGGGTGCGAGATATCTGGTAGAATGCCTTGGGCGGCGGCAGATGGCACAATGTCACACCTGTGTCAAGTCTCGCCTGGATTGCTGATGTGTCATCATGGACACCGTCACCATATAGGGGATAATCTGTCATTTTTGCGTTGTTTGCGTGTTAATGTGGGCGCATCGCCAACATCCTACTTCGACAACATCTGGCGACTGAAGGCGGCGATGGCGTCGCAGTCGCTGAAGCGTGCTATCCAATCTATGCCCCTTGCACGCCATTGTTCCATAGGCGCGCCCGAGGCTGTTCCAAGCAGCAGCCCCGCCTCCTTGGTCTTGCGGGCAATCAGGTCCATGGTCTTCAGTACATCGGGATGCGAGGTCTGGCCAAGCAGTCCCATGGAGCCAGACAAGTCCATGGGGCCTATGCAGATACTGTCTATGCCAGGCACCTTGAGGATTTCGTCCAGGTTTGCGACGGCGTCCACATGCTCAATCTGTATTATCACCAAAGGGGATGTCTCCGCCTGCTTCAAGTACTCTGGCAGCGGTATGCCGCCGTACATGTTTCCGCGCCTCACGCCGAAGCCACGCCTTCCAACAGGAGGGTATTTGCAGTTTGCGACTGCGTTCTCCGCATCTTCCCTTGAATTGACCATTGGAATTATGATGCCCGCAGGCGCCAGGTCAAGTATCGGCTTGATCATGCCCCATTCATTCCAGGCGACACGCACGAACGGCGCGCAGCCAGTACCGTTCTGGGCAAGGACAAGGTTCTGTATCGTGGTCAGTGTGTGCGGGCAGTGCTCCGCGTCGATCCA
>JAFYGL010000229.1 GCA_017543165.1 Victivallales bacterium
AATCCCACCGTCGCGCTGACGCGCGCCGCCGCTGGTTTTCCAAACGCAACTGGTGCGACGGCGAGGACGCCGTCGCTACTACGGACTGTCGCAAGGCGCACAACCTGTGGCAAATAGCTGCACAAAATGGGGTTGAATATCAGAACCCAGTCAAATCGCGGTCGATAAGATCAGCCATATTGGAAAGTGAATCTTCCAGGCGTCTTTCCATTTCATATAATTCAATATCCAACTTTTCCCTGTCTGGAATATCCACTTGTATATTTTGCGTGTCAGCTGCGATGCTCGCATTGACGACACCGCTTCTTCTAAATACAGAAAGACCTGGCATTATCAGCAAGGTGGCGCAAAGCGCAATGATCAGGACAGCAAATCCACGCCAGGCATATCCAAGCATCATGGTAATCATGCCTTTCTTCCTGCCGTGAAGCCTGTCCATTTCATCAAAAAGCAACTCCAGCATTTCCTGCTTTCGCTTTTCGGAAAGCCTCCCCTGGCTATCTGGAGCTGAATGATGTCTCATTATTCTTGGATTTGTTCTTTGATGAGTTCCCGTGCATGGTAAATGCTCCATGTCACCGTACCAATTGACTTGGAGTACTTGTTGGCGATCTGCTCAACTGACAGGCAGTTGAAGACAAAGTCCTCGAAGATGCCCCTGATGTTATCAGGCAATTGCTTAATCAGTTGCAGCACGCGCGCAAGTTCCTCGCGAATTATGGCAATTTCCCTAGGGGATTTGCTGTGTGAATCATGAACCGTGTCGGATACTGATTCTTCATCTATGCTCTTCCTCGTGGGAAATTTTTCCAGCAATTTCAAAACAGGGCGAATTTTGTCCAGCGCATTGTTTTTTGCCACAGTTTTGAGCCAAGGCAGTATTGTGCTCGTCACCTTCAAATCGCCCGCATTACGCTGAAGTTTCCTGAACGCGTCCTGGGTAACCTCGTCTGTCACCAAAGTCAGTCCATAAGGATGCAGAATGCGATAGGCGTATGCGCTGACCTTGTCAACATAACGGTGATAGATGATTGCCAATGCCGCATGGTCCCCTTGTGCGATTCTGGCAAGAAGCTGGTTTTCCTCCAGGGCAACTGCGCTGCCTAAACTGGCTCCGCCCAAAGCGCAAGATTCAAAATCCGTACCTGTGTTTTCGTTCTGAATGTTGTTGTGTACTGTGTAGTTTTTCTTGTTTCCTGCTCCGTTGTTTAATTTCTTCATTGATAGACTTCCCCCTGACTTTGGCAAGGCATTCGCCTCATGGTGCTATAATCTTATGCTCCTCCTCATCGGCTTCAAACAATGGTATCTAGCACTCACATAAATACACATCACAAATATAGCCGCATTAACTAATAACGATAATAGTTGGCAAATATTGCACGCATTTTGATTTTTTTAAAAATTTTTGTTGTTTTTTTGTGGTCAAAGAGAAGAAAGGGACCACAGGGCTAAGCCTGTGGTCCCGAAAGTCCGTCATACGGCCTTAGAGTTCAACCATCCAGCCGAAGGGATCCTCTTCCTTGCCCCACTGCAACGCGGTGTAGTGGTCATAGAGATTCTGGAGAACTGGGCCTGCGCCTTCGCGAGGTCCAACCTTGATGACCTGGTCGCCGCGAACAATTTCATTCACAGGGGTGATCACAACCGCTGTGCCGCAGCTGCCGATTTCCTGGAAACTGGGCAGTTCGGTGAATTCGATTGGACGCACCTCAACGGTCATGCCCAGATGCTTGGCAAGCTGCTGCAAACTCTTGTTGGTGACGCTGGGCAGCACCGAATGTGACAGCGGCGTCACGTATGCGCCCTTGCTGTCAATGGCGATGAAGTTGGATGTGCCGAATTCATCAATGTACTTGTGCTGGACTGGATCCAGGTACAGGTCAATCGGGAAGCCCTTGTCATGAGCGATCTTATGTGGAAGAAGGGCTGCGCCGTAGTTGCCGCCCATCTTAACTGTGCCAGTGCCATTTGGAGCCGCGCGGTCGAAGTCCTCGATGACCAGCGCCCTGACTGGCTGAAGCCCGCCTTTGTAATATGCGCCCACTGGCATGACCATGATGATGAAAGTGTATTCATCGGAGGCATTGACGCCGATCTGCGGGCCTGTTCCAATCAGCAAGGGGCGGACATACATGGTGGCGCCTGTGCCGTACGGAGGCACGAACTCCTCGTTCGCCTTCACAACGCGCTTCAATGCGTCCATGAACATTTCCTCAGGGACTTCAGCCATGCAGGAACGGACAGCGCTCCTGTTGAGACGGCGAGCATTCTCCAGTGGGCGGAACGAGCGTATCTTGTTGTCGGCCGTGCGATAAACCTTCCGCCCCTCGAACGCGTCCTGGCCGTAATGCAGGCAGGTTGCCCCGATGTGCACATTCAGGAAAGGCTCCTTCACCAGAAGACCATTGTCCCATTTTCCATTTTTCCAGACATAGCGGATGTGGCAATTCACGTCCCTGTAGGCGAAATTCAGTGATGCCCAATCGTAACTCATTGTTCTTCCTTCCTTTTTTTTACAACTACGGGCAAATGCCCGCTATTCAAGAGTAAAATTGTCTTTAATATACCAATCTTCCACGAAATTTAAACAGCAAGCCCACCCAAAAATCAGCGGCGTCCAGTGTGAGCGCCGCTTCGGCGCTCACATGGACGCCATTGTTGCGCCTATTTTTCGAAGTTGGAGCGCAGTGCCCAGAGGCCCAGTGCAGGATTGCTGATGTAGAAGATTTCCTCGTCATCGGGCAATGTATTGAAGCCGTCCTTCAACTTTTCGGGATTGTAGCGGGCGGTCATTTCCTCCAGATTGCCGTATGCGAAGCCCACGGATTCGATTTCCTCCTTTGTAACGCCTGGTCCAGGGCAGTATGTGATTTTGAAGCGCCCTTCGCTGGAGCCGTGGATAAGATGCGCGGCGGCGCCCAGGTTCTGGCGCAAATCCTCGTTCTCCGCCACTGCCTTCAGCGTGGCGGGAGTGCCCTTGTATCCATATTTTCTGATGAGTTTGTCATTGGTGGGGTCTTCGCCGAACTGCTTGAGGGCAGGTGCCAGGATGATAAGGTCGCCATCATCCGCAATCATCATCCTGGTGCGGTAAACCGCCTTGTTTCCCAGCCATGTGCTCTTGAATTCCTCTGGATCAAGATATACCACCACTTTCTTCACAGGGGCGTCCATCATGTCCAGGTTCACCTGCTGGGTCAGTTTCACCGCTTCAGCGAAGGTGTCGTCATTGTCGCCAAAGTAAAGCCCCCTCATCTCCATCTTGCCAGTGTTGTGGTTCTTCGCCATGACTGTCATGATGAAAACCAATGGCAACTCCGACAGATATGTGTGCACGCCGTAGTTGAACAGTTTGCGCACGGCAGTCTCATTGCGGCCCATCAGGTTCTCCAGGCCAGCCGTGGCGCCAAGGAAGTGGGACTTGTTTATCATGTCAGAACCGCCGACGCCCACCATGATGTTCTTGGTGTAGTTCGCCATGCCCACAACTTCGTGGGGCACCACCTGACCAACGGATATTATCAGGTCATACCCATTGAAAAGGCACTTGTTGCACTGCACCTTCACCGAATAGTCCAGTTTGCCCTCGGACCATTCCTTGATCAACTCGGATGGCACCTCGCCCAGGGAGACCACGTCGTTTCTCCAGTCGTGCACGATGAACCTGTCCAGCGGAATCTTGTCCCCGAACATGGTGCGTATTTCCTTTTCGGTCATGGGGAAATGCGTGCCCAGCGCGGGAATAATGTCGATATGCGCAGTGGGGGACAGCATGTCGTACAGCATTGCGGTGATGGGGCCCGCGTTGGAATTGAAGCGTGTGAAGTCAGGCGGTATTATCAGCACCTTCTTCAAT
>JAFYGL010000230.1 GCA_017543165.1 Victivallales bacterium
CCCTGTTATTCCTCAGCAACAAGGCAGTGGAGGAAACACGGAAATACCTCTGGTCCGAGGAACATTTGTATGACTTGGATCCTGACTGCCAGAACATCAAATACAAAATCTAAGATTCTTAATTTTTGATCCACGGATTTCCACAGATTATCACTGTTTTTTTAGTCTAAATAAAATCTGCGTGAATCTGTGCCAATCTGTGGATAAATACAAAGGAACACGAAAATGAAAATTGCATTGCTACCGCTGTATCTACAGTTTTACCGTGATGTATGCCCTGCATACGATGAAAAAGTCGCCGCATTCGCAAATACCATAGCAGGCAAACTGCGCGCAATGGGCTGCGACTTGATTGCTGCCCCAGTCTGCGCACGCTGCGACGAGGTCAAGGCCGCTCTCAAGCAATTCCAGGAAGGGAAAGCAGAGGCCATTGTGACATTGCATCTGGCATATTCCCCATCACTGGAAGCGGAGGAACTGCTGGCCCAGGCTGGACTGCCCATCATAATGCTGGACACCACGCCAGATTATGAATATCCGCCAGACCATTCCACCCTCATGACAAACCATGGCATACACGGCGTGCAGGATTTGGCCAACCGCCTGCGCCGCAGGTGCGCACCGTACAAGGTGATTGCTGGTCACTGGTCCGAATCCAAGGTACTGGAGAAACTGCTGGAAGTGGCGAAGGCGGCGGTGGTCGCCAATGCCTTCAGGCACAGCCGCGTCGGCCGCATTGGCGGCGACTTCAAGGGAATGGGGGATTTCTGCATTTCAGCCAAGGCAATGCAGGACAATGGCATTGAAACCGTCAACTTCTGCCAGGAAAAGCACGCCATAATGCCAGACGAGGCCGCAATTGCAAATGAGATGGCATCAATGAAGGCAATGCCAATCACAGGCGAATGCGATGAAGAAACCTACAGAATCAATGCAATCACTTCACTTATGGTGCGCAACTTCATTGAGCAGGAACAGCTCGGCTCATTCACTTTCAACTTCATGGACGCGCATACTTCTGGCATGCCGACGACGCCCTTCATGGAGGCGTGCCAGGCAATGGCCAGAAACATTGGCTATGCTGGCGAAGGCGATGTGCTGGACGCCGCCTGGGTCGGCGCCATCATGAAATCCATCGCCAACACCACATTCACGGAAATGTTCTGCCCAGACTGGAAATGCGGGCGCATATACATCTCCCACATGGGCGAGGTCAATTCCGCATTGCTGGACAATGCCATGCTGCGCAAAAAAGACGCCTCGTTCCTGCCAAAGCCAGCCCCATTGGTACTCACTGGCAGCCTGAAACCTGGCAAGGTCACAATCGCAAACCTGGCACCTGGACCAGACGACAAACTGGAATTGATCACCACCGAAGGAGAACTGCTGCCATTCCAGGAAACTGGCCACCAGCAGATAAGCGGCCTGTTCAGGCCAGGCAAGAACCTGTCGGAATTCCTGCCAGCATTCAGCCAGCTGGGAGGGACACACCACAGCGCAATGTGCTATGATGTGCCCGCTTCATTCTTGGACGACCTGGCGCTGTTCCTGGGCATCCCGCACCATAGCATCTAACTGTTCTTACGCAGATTTTCACAGAAATGAATCGCAAATATCACATAGGCATTGACGCGGGAACCAGCGCATTCAAGGCGGCGCTTCTGGATGAGGCAGGCAACACGCTGGCGACTGGTGAAAAGCAACTGGACCTTCAACGGCAGGGCAACAGGGTGGAAATGGATGCCATTGCATACAGAAACGCCTTGTTTGAACTGCTTGCCAAGGTGGCTGGGCCATACGCCGCCAATATCGCTGGCATTGCAATCTCTGGCGCGGCAGGCTCAACGCTTATGCTTGACAAAGATGACAAGCCATCCGAAATCATCTCCTGGCTGGACGAGCGCAGCATCGGGCATGTCCCTGAATGCCTGTCTGGCATAAGCAAGACTGATTTGCGGCAGATTACTGGCTGGCCATGCCTGGATTCATTCCCGCTCGCGCATATTTCCTGGTGGAAGGCAAACAAGACCACGCAAATCAATGACGCAAAATGGATTGGACTTTGCACGGACTACCTTCTATTCGCACTCTGCGGAAAACATGCAATGGACTACTCCACGGCCACCACAATGCATCTGGTGGAGCAGGGAAAAAGAACCTATCACCAGGACTTCATTGACAGGCTTGGCATAAGGCGTGAGCAACTAAGCCCATTGGTCGCGCCTGGCACTTGCATCGGTGAAATCACGGACCAGGCAGCAAAGGCCACTGGCATCGCAAAGGGCGCAAAAATCCACGCAGGCGCATTCGACCATCCATCTGCCGCGCGTGGCTGCAACATAACAAAGGAAGGCGAAATGCTGCTTTCTTGCGGTACCTCATGGGTCGCATTCGTGCCAGTAGCCGACAGGAACTGGATTATCCAGCACAATCTGCTGTGCGACCCATTCCTCACTCAGGAAGGCGGGCCATACGGCGCCATGTTCTCCATACAAGGCCTGGGGCAGACGGTGGAGAAACTGGTCACCAAGCATATCTCATCCGACGCATCCGTGAAATACAGGCTGTTCAACGAACTTGCCCAGGCGGCTGGCGATGATTGCACAGATGAAATTGACATGCTGTCCGACGCAGTGCCCCCACTGCCCAAGGAACGCCTGGCCAGGGCAATCATGAACGGCTGCGCAAAACTCTTCGCGCAGTCTCTTGCCAGACTTGCCCTGCCCGTGCAGACCAGGCGCGTCGTCCTGGCGGGCGGCCCTGCAAAAAGCCCCGTCTGGCCAGCCATAATCAAGAAATACACCAGATTCAACATAGAGGTAACAGACAGTTTCACTGGTGCCCGAGGCGCAGCCAAATTTACAATGTGACCGCTGTTCCCGCCAAGGCAACCTGAGTGGGCGCCGATTGAGATGTGGGCACCGAGGCGGCGCCCACAGAATCGCCCACAAAATCGCCCCACATAAACAAGGAGACATACATGAAGACCTACAAAGTTGGCATCATAGGTGCTGGTTTCATTGGCAAAGTACACGCATACGGGCACTTGAATCTCCCGCTGTACTACGACCAGGCCGAATTCAGAACGCAAATAACAACTGTCTGCGCGGCGCACCAGGCCTCCGCGGAAAAGTTCGCACGGCAGACAGGGGCGCAGAAGGCGACCGTTGATTTCCGCGAAATCACGGAGAATCCAGACATCGACATAGTTGACATCTGCACGCCCAACGACTGCCACTTGGAGGCATTGCTCTCCGCCATCGCACACCAGAAGCACATCTACTGCGACAAGCCAATGGTCTCGACTGTCCAGGAGGCGGAACAAGTCGCGGCAGTTCTCCCTGGCTACCACGGTACATCGCAGATGACCTTGCAGAACAGGTTCTTCCCAGCCACGCTCCGCGCAAAGCAACTGATAGACGAAGGACGCATAGGCGAGATCCTGGAATTCCGCGGGCAATATCTGCATTCTGGAAGCGCCGATCCCAAGGCTCCGCTGAAATGGAAACTCGAGGCAGGCACCATCGCAGACCTGGGCAGCCATATCCTGGATCTGCTGGACTACCTGCTGGGCGGCTTCACGGAAGTGCTGGCGGAGACCCACATCGCCTACCCCACACGCCCCTCGTTGGAGAATCCCACACAGCAAGTGCCCGTCACTTCCGAGGACAATATGTACGCGCTCTTGAAACTCAAGAACGGCGCCACAGGTACCGTGACCGCCTCCAAAATCGCCATGGGCGAAGAGGACTGCATGGGCTTTGAAATACACGGCTCCAAGGGCGCACTGCGCTGGGAACCCATGAACCTGGACAAGTTGTTCTTCTACGATGCAGCCGCACAAGGCGCACCGCAGGGCGGCGTACGCGGGTGGACAGCCATCGACTGCGGGCAGCGCTATGACAAGCCTGCTGGCTTCCCCACGCCAAAGGCACAGATTGGCTGGATGCGCGGGCATGCACACTGCCTATGGAACTTCCTGCAAGCCGTGCATAATGGACAGCCTGGAGACCCCAGCCTGCAGCGCGGCATCGCCATCCAGCGCATGCTGGACACCGTCAAGCGCTCCGCACAACAGCGCCAGTGGCTAGCAATCTAATTCAACGCAGAGTTTTTTAACGCAGAGCACTATCTTATTGCATTGCTTTGTTCCCCATGGGGGTAGGTTCTCAATGGGACTTATGGGACTTATGGGACTTATGGGA
>JAFYGL010000231.1 GCA_017543165.1 Victivallales bacterium
CCACAGTCCACAGTCCACTGTCCACTGTCCACTACATTCCCTTGTCTGCTTCGCAAACGCCTGACCAGTGCGATATTCGCTGTACCAGTCTCCTGACTGGGGAAGCGAAGATTTCCAGCCAGTTGCCAGGGCGTTTCAAAAGATATGCCCAGTCCCTCAAAGTCTCTTTTGCTGCGCCTGCCACTTCGCGGAACAAGGATGGCTTGTCGCCGAAAATCACCCTGTCCGCCGTTCCTTCGCCCTTGAATCTTCTTGCAAGTTGCTTCAGAGTGTAGTTGTGGGAGTGCTCCACATGGGAATCAGGGCAGTAAACAATGGAAACAGGGTTCTGTTGTCGTCTGGAGTTGCGCCAGGTCCATTCCACATCTTCTGAAAATTGGATTTCCTCATCGAATGGTGTTTCCACCAGCAGTTTTTTCCATGTGGCGGAACTTGCCAGGGAGAAGAAGAACCTCCAGGTGGCGTGTATCTTGCCGTCACCGAAGGCACGTTCTGAATCCTTGCGTACAAGGGCTGTGGCGTCCTGGCGCGGAAGTTGGTTTGCAAATGCGAATGCAGCCTTGTCTGGTTCTGATACAAGTGGTTTAATGAGTTCCGCCAGCCAATGCTCGTCCAACGGCACTGCATCTGAATTGTTGAATACAAGCAAATCGCCCCTTGCATCCTTGACCAGTGCGTTCAGCGTTCGTCCTGGTTTGTATCTGCCTTCTGGACGTGTGAAGAACCTTACAGGAAATCGCGCCGCAACCTCCTTGGTATTGTCAGTAGATGCATCGTCGCAGACCACCACCTCGAATGGGAAATCTACTTTCTGCGCGAAGATGCCTTCCAGCGTGCGTCCAATAATAGTCTCGTCATTCTTGGACCGTACCAATATGCTTATGAATGCCATTTCATTACCTCATTCAATTCACGCCGAGGCGAGCCAGCCACATCGAATTCCTCCAGGGGCATGCCGCAGGCAATGACCTGCACAATTACCTCGTTTGAGGGAATATCAAGCAGTTCATGTGCCTGGACATCCACTTCAGGCGGCACAGACCAATGCAGAATGCAGTGGGCGATTCCATAATAGTGCAGTGCATAGCACAGATTCATCACAAAGATGCCGCCATTGGTATAGATGTCATGCCTTTCCCAGCTCCAACGTATTGCAGAAAGGTCCGCCGTGACAATAATTGCCTTGTCAGCATCTTGCCCGAATCCCCTGGTTCCTTTTTGCACGGCAAAGAGTTTCTCCATTAGTGCCTTGTTGTCGATTACATGTATTCTGGCATGCTGGCGGTTGCACGCGCTAGGCGCGGTCAGAGCAAGATCAAGTGCATTCTCCAAGGTCATCCTGGGAATCTCGCCGCCGAAATGCCTCACCACATGGCGGGATGCGGCGAATTCCGGGAAAGATTTGTCTTTTGCCGCGAAGAATTCTTCTCTAGTGACATGAGGTTCCTGTGCGGCTGGAATTTGTGGATGCTGTTCCAGAAATGCGTCCAGGCGTGTCATTGGCTCAGGCCAGTCGTTGTGCAACTGGCGGTATGAACGAAGTACGCCTATCGCGTATGCCACCTGGGAATCGTCCAGTCCGAAATGGGCTTCATATTGCTTGAGGAGTTCTATGAGGTGCAGAACCGCGCCTTGGCCGAAGCCCAGCCTGCGCCTGGGCATCGTCAAACCTTTTTCCAGCACATGGTAACTCATCACAATCTCTGCGATTGCGGCATCCCTGCGGTCAAGATGCAGAGCACCTGCATTCTCAATGAATTGCTGGCAATCGTAGCGGAACGCCCTTTTTGCCTCACGCCTTAGCTTGACTTTTAGAAGCCATGCCATCAGCATTCTCTTGATTTTTCTTAGTATGTCCTTCATTGTTGCTTGATTTGCTTGTGGACTGTGGTCTGTTAGGTGGACCCCAGCACTATTCTGTGCGGCACGATATTCCGCGCGGCCATTGGCCGCGCGTCAGGACGTGTAACCGCCATCCGCGTCTGGCAAGGCACGACACTACCAGTGGTCACCCAACATCCTCACAGTCCACCGTCCACAATCCACTGTCCACTGTCCACTGTCCACTAAGGCAGCACCCAGTATCCAGGCAGGTCGCTTAACTTTTTTGCAGGCATCCTTTGCTGTGGAGGCTTTGAGTCGCTGGGATACATCAAGTAGCCAGTCACGCTGGCTGCAGGTGCTATGGTTTCCCATACTGTATATTCGCTGGCTGCCACGGTCTGGTTTTCCAGATTGCACCAGCGGCGCCAAATGGGCCACTGCGTGGCTTTCGCCTTGTCGCCCCTGAATACCATTTCCACTACCTTTGGCGCCATTCCGTATGTCCAGCGATATGGGGTTATGCCAGGCACATATTCCGCAATTCCATCCACATACGAGGGCAGATCCAGGAACGCAACTGGATAAATCTTGCCAAGACCGCTTGTCAGCGTGGTGCCCTGTGGATTGCATCCATTGTGGAAATCGTTGGCAAGGGATGCGGCGTCCAGGTATTTTTTGTCCTTTGTCCAATGATGCACTGCAATGAGAAATTGTGCGCGTCGGTGTGGGTGGCATTGCCCCCATCCCATAGTATGCACCCAACCTTTCTGGGGTGCCCACCATGGTATGCGGTAGGCGTAGGAATTGTCCATTTGCCTGCATAAGTCATTTGCGACATTTATTGTGCGTTTTCTCCAGAAATTGAAGAAGTCGTCCCATTCCGCTGGTGTGCCAAGAGCCATTTCTGC
This sequence comes from Victivallales bacterium, assembly GCA_017543165.1. The sequence goes on from JAFYGL010000231.1 coordinate 2,733, forward strand.
TGAGAATATCAGCGGTATCCAGCGCCAGGCATTCTTTTTGTCTTTGACAATGGCGTCCTTGAACTTTCGGAGTTCAGCTAGATATTTTTCATCTCCAGTGAGGGCGTGCAGGTTTACGGCTGCCTTGATCAAATACTCTGTGGGCAGGTCGCTGTTTTCAGTCCATACTACAGTTTTAGTCTCTGTCTGGAATCTGTTTTTCTTGAACTTGATTTTGTAGCTTTTTGTGCGCGGCTTCGTTTTGAGGGCAAAATCCCATGCCTTGATTGCTGAGGCAAGATATTTCTCCTTGAAAGAATCGTTGCATCTTGCAAGGATTGCGGCGTGTGCCGCATACATGAGGGAGCTTTTGCGCGTGGCTTTGGCAAGCACATATTGCATTTTGTCCTTTTCGGCGATATCCCCTGGACCTGGATGGGCTGTCGTTTCAATCCATGTGCCTACACCACCGTCTGGCTGCTGTCCCGCAAGCAATTCCCTAAGGCCCCATTCCGCCTCGTCAAGAATGTCAGGAATGCCATTGTTGTTTTCTGGAATATTCAGTTGCCCGTCGCGGAAATTCTCTTTTTTCATGAGATAGACCGCGCATAAGTCGTTGATGATGTTGAGGTGCATTGGCCTACGGTCGTAGTCCGCCGCATCATGCCAGCCGCCCTCCAGGTGCAGCCTTTTATAACCACTGTTTTCCATTTCCGCCAGGTCGCTGCGTATGATATCGAACCACCTGGTCTTAGGTTCCAGCTTGCCTTCTTCGCTGGCGAATGTGCCTCGTACTACATTTGTATGGCATTTTCCTGCTGTCCAGTGCGTATAAGGCTCGGTCTTGGCTATGCCGCAGCGTTTCTGGTAAAGCCCTCCGCAATGCACGCGGAATGCCTCTTCCGCTGCGCTTTTGGCAATGCGGAATACCTGGCTTCTGCCAACGCCAGGCACACGCAGAAAGTATTCGCCTTCCCTTGTGACTTCGCTGAAGTTCAATTCGTATGTATTTTCGCCCGTGAAAGGCGTGCCTTCCTTGCTGGAACCATCCTCTCTTCTGGGCACGAGGCCTCCTGGCACATCCCTATGCAGGATGACCTGACCGCTTGCGGCCTCAATCAAATCCCAGGAATTAATGGGGGATTTTGGTTTCCATGCGCCGTATTTGGGACCTAGCCAGGCGCCTATGTAAGCATACTTTGGCGCATCGGGCAGGTAACCTACATGGTTGACCTTGAAAAGTCTGCTTTCCTTGTTTTCGTCATAGCCATTCATTGGCTTGTCGCTTATGCGGAAGCAGGTGTGAATTATCCTTGGGCTGGGGTTCTTTGCGAGCGGGTCCTTCAGGCCATTGGGCACAGGCCAGTAGCCTGCCTCTGAGGCAAGTGTCTTTCCTTCCTGGTCGTCGTCTGTCTGGTACACGCTGGTGTATGGATCAAGAAAAGTCAGCATCATGGCTGCCAGCATTATGAAGCCATTCATTGTTGTTTCTCCTATTGTTCTATGTGTGCGCCGTCTCGGCGCCCGCGTTTTAAGTGTTCTATTCCAGCAGTTGCTTAAGGCTTTCCAGAGTGACTGGTTTCAGCAGGATACCTGTGAAACCTTGTTCATTGTATGACTTGGTGGCCTCAACGTCAGCCGTTATTACATATACTGGCAAATTCTTGAAAGTCTCTTCGGCCCTGATGAGCTTGATTAGCTCCTCGCCGCTCATTTCAGGCATCCACATGTCCGTAAGCACCATGTCGAAAGCTTCCCCTTCCTGTTTTTTCAATATTTCGAATGCTTCAACGCCGTTGAAGGCCATGACAATTTCAAAGTCCCCCAGCTTTTTCAGCATTGCCTTGAGGACCAGCAGGTTCGTTTTCTGGTCATCCACAATAAGCAGGCGGTGGCATTTCCGTTTTGTGACAATCTTTTCTATTGTGCTGGTCTGGTTCTGCGGCTCTTCGTTTGATTTTTCCACATTGTAAAGGGTGATTGAGAATGTGGAGCCTTTGCCCAATGTGGATTGCACCTCCAGTTTGCCACCCATGGCGATTGCCAGCTGGCGGCTGATTGTAAGCCCCAGGCCAGTGCCCCCATTGCGGGAGGTCTTTGTGCCAAGCTGCACGTATGGTGATGCAATGCGGACCAGATCCTCCTTGGAAATGCCCTGCCCAGTATCTTCCACTTGCAGGCGGAATGTGCCCTTCTTGTACGCTGTCCTTATTTCCACATGGCCTTCCTTGGTGAATTTCATTGCGTTGCCCACCAGATTGAATGTTATCTGCCTGAGGCGTTGAGCATCCAGCATCAATGTGGGCATGTCTTCGAGTTTGCAGCGTATTTCAACCTTGCTGTTCTTGTTGGAAATCTTGAATGATTCCACTATCTCCTGCACCAGCTTGGTGCAGACAGTGGGTTCCGGCTTGATTTCCATCCGCCCCGCTTCGAGTTTTGAGATGTCAAGTACATCATTTATAAGATTGAGCAGTGTCTTGCTGCAAACCAGGATGGAATCCAGCGCAGTGTTCTTCTCTTCCTCCGTTTCAAAGCCAGTCTTAAGCATCTGTGAGAAGCCGATGATTGCGTTCAAAGGCGTTCTTATGTCGTGGCTGACGGTTGAGAAGAAATAGTTTTTTGCCTTGTTCATGTCCTCTATCTGGGATTTCTCGATTGCCAGTTGCTGTTCCCGCTTTCTCAGGATTGAATACAGGCTCAGCACAATGGACAGTGCCACTATAAATATAAGCATTTCAATAACGCAGCCTTTCAGAAGTGCGTGTTTCAGAATTTCCATTTCAAATTCCAGCGACTGGATGCCATTAGGCGTGTTGTTCACCGTATCCAGAAGCTTGTCCGCCTGTTCGTTGAAGCTCTGTATAATCCACATCATGCAGGAGAGTATTATCAATATGAACAAGGCCATGGACACGACAACCGACTGC
>JAFYGL010000232.1 GCA_017543165.1 Victivallales bacterium
CATCTTGGTGACAGCGATAATGAACAGGAACAGATTGCGACCGAAATGCGGCATCACGCCAAGCGGTGCAAAGAACAACTTGCCCAGGAAACTCAGCATCCAGGCAATATACATGAATATGCCAAGAGAGACCAGATAGGCGCCGCACAACTCCTTGCTGGGCCCCTGGCGAAACACAGGCGCCACCGCGCAAAGAGCGTAGCAGGCGATAATGAGAATGTCAATATACGGCATATACAAGCCCAGGCGCGGGACAAGCATCGGCAGCTGCGCATTCACCACAAACAGGGCGGCAAATACCATGGCAATGGAGCAGAACGCCTTGCGGCAGGGAATATCCACCATGGTGAATGCCTCGTACATTCCCGCCAGCACCATGGCCAGCGAAAATGCAAGGAACGGCAGCCCATGGCACTTGTCGCCGAAAAATATGGCAAGCGCCACTACCAGAATCAACGGAATCGCAGTCAGAAGTCTTTGTTTCATTTTTGTCAATGTTTGCCCCGACGCGGGGCGAACCTAGGTTTTAAACTGGATTGTGCAAAGACAATGCAGGTATTTTTCACCTGCCTTCTTGCACACTGCAAAATTGGGATTAAAATAACGCTCGTTGCAGGTATTGCAATTTTGTTTACTGAAATTAATATGAATACTATACTGACAAGTCTGCAAAATCCGCGAATCAAGCAAATAGTCAAGTGGCGAGACAGGCATGACAGGGACAAGGACCAGGTCGTGTTGATTGAAGGATACCGAGCCTTGACGCGTGCTCTTGCAGCGGGTTTTCCCATTGGGGAAGTGTATTTCTGCCCCGAACTGTACCAGGGCAGCAATGAAGGCAGGCTGCTGGCCGCGCTGGAGAAGCATGGAGCAAAACTGACACAGGTGGCGCCTGACGCCTTCGTGAAGATCACCTACAGGGACAGGCCAGAGGGGCTTCTTGGCGTAGGCACACAGAGGCACTTGAAACTGGAGCAGCTGCCCAAGGTGGAAACTCCGTTCTACCTGGTGGCAGAGCAGATTGAGAAGCCAGGCAATCTGGGCACCATGCTACGTTCCTGCGATGCGGCTGGCACGGACGCACTTGTTCTCTGCGACAAGAGGACGGATTTGTGGAATCCCAATGTGGTAAGGGCAAGCACTGGCGTGCTTTTCAGCATGCCGATTCCAGAGGCAAGTTCGCAGGAGGCATTCGACTGGCTGAAAAGCCGCGGCGTTTCCATCGTGGCGGCGACGCCGCATACTGACACAATGTACACCGACGCCGATTTCACGGGGCCAGTGGCGATTGCCGTGGGCGCGGAGGAATTCGGGCTTAGCCCATTGTGGATGGACAATGCTGACATAAAGGTGCGCCTCCCAATGATGGGCGCAGCGGATTCCCTTAATGTCGCCACTGCGACAACCATACTTTTGTACGAGGTATTGCGGCAGCGCATCGCCAAGGGCATGGTCAATGTGCCACCACCAATACCTGATTAAGCATAATTATCAAGCAACAAACAAGGAAACTGAAAATGGAGAACAACCAAATGGAATTGATAATCAGAATCCTGCTCAGCATTATTTTCCCTCCACTGGCTGTCTATGACAAAGGCAGCGGCGCCATCATTCTTGTATTGATACTGACGCTGATTGGCTGGCTTCCTGGCACCATAGCGGCACTCATAATCTGCCTGTCAGGAAGGCAAACCTTGAATCAATAACCTCACTCTTAAAGAGCATACCATGAATACAAAATGCACACATTGCGGCAAGGAATATTCCATTGAAAATGAGTATCTGGGCAAAACAGTGCGTTGCGATGCCTGCGGCTGCGACTTCACCATAAGCAACTCCAGGCTGGTGCCCTGCCAGGATTGCGGCGCAATGATATCGAAACGTGCGATTTCATGCCCGCACTGCGGCGCGCCAGGCCCAGGCAATTCATTGCCGCAATCCATCGCAAACTCTTATGACACAAGTGACGAACAAGAAGTGTTCAATGGCCACCCCGCGCCTGTTTACCACTTGCTGAGCATAATCGTAGGAATCTTGTTGACACCGCTCCTCGTGGGCATCTTTATTCTGGCAAGCGTACTGATTGAAATCTACTGCACAAAGTACCTCATAACCACAAAGCGCATTGTCGTAACAACTGGCTTTTTAAACAAGAAGCAAGTTGAAATATGGGTCAAGGACATGCGTGCAGTGAATCTTCACCAGGATCTATGGCAAAGAATCATCGGCACAGGCACAATTGCCATAGGCACAGCGGCGACTGCGGGCACGGAAGTCAACATGTACGGCTTGAAAAACGCCCAGGAAATTGTGGACAAAATCAACGCCCTCAGGAAATAGGCACAAGGAAGCAGGACAATGAAAGTACTATGCCCTAAATGCGGTCGTGAAGTCACGCCAGGCAATGTGAATGTCGCCAAGGACACAGGCTACTGCGAAAGCTGCAAGGAACTGTTCTCATTGTCGGAATTGCAGCATGGCGGCGAGGCGGCGGAACAGCACAGCGAGGACATGATGCTCCTTCAGCAGGAGCCGCCCAGCGGTGTTGAACTTATGCGCAACACACGGGAAACCATCGTGTTGGCACGACACTCCCGCCTGCATCTGTTTTTCATGGTGCCATTCACGGCAGTCTGGGGCGGCTTTTCCCTGTTCGGCATCTACGGCACGCAGATAATCAAGCATCATTTTGATTTGAAGGCCTCGCTGTTCGGCCTGCCCTTCCTTTTCGGCACCTTGTTTCTACTGTTTCTCATCATCTATCCGCTTATTTCCTGGGTAATGATAAGATTCACCAGCAATGGCGTCATTCTGAAACGCCTTTGCTTCAGGAAACCTGAATTGGCGGACGAATTTCAGGCCAATTATCCAAGCCAGGAAGAAATGACCTGCAAAAACGGCTGCTGGAAATGGGAAAAACTGAAAAACGTAAAAGTACAGGCAAGCAACCAAAACCATCGCATCGATACTGGATACGATGAAAGCACTTTGATAATTCCCGCCCTTCCCCGCGACAGGCAGAACTACATGCTGGCGGTGATGCGGGAAGAGGCCCGCAAGCACAATGTCGCCCTCAACGTGCAGGAGGAACTGTCTGCCTTCACAGTGCTGAACCGTGGAAACTCCTTCACAGCCAAAAGACGCTAAGCAGAAATTTATTTTGTTAACGTAGATATGGAACAGTATGACTGGATTTTCTTATGCTGCGCAATCGTGGTTCTTGCCTTTGGCATAGCATTGTACATTCTGTACATTCTAAAATCCCAAAAAGCCAAGGAAAGGGAGACTGAGAAGGCGCAAATGCTTTCCCTTATGAAGTTGAAACGCGAGGAGCGGGAAAAGCGTGAGAAAGAGGAATTCCAGAAATACCTTGCCTCTTTGCCTTTAGAAGAAAAAAAGCGTGTCTTAAAGGAGCGTCTAGAAAAATCCGAGGCAAGATTCGAGGCAATCAAAAGAAGTCTGCAGGCCCTTGAAATGCAAAGGTGCAGCAAGGAGGCCGCAGAGGAAGAGGCCGCAAGGCGAAGCGATGCCAATACGCAAAAAGCATTAATGTTCATGCTGGGCGCCGCATGGAATGAGTTGAGCAACGACAGCAGGCGCAAAGAACAATCAGAGCATACACAACAACGCAGAAGCCATCATCTTGATTTCGATGAAGTTGAAGATGATGATTATTATTAGTAGGAGGCTCTCAAATAGGGTAACAGCGAGTCATCCCTCTCGCAACTACTCGGAGACTATTATTTTCCCAGTGGCAGTGTCAATTGAAATGATTCTCTGAGACAACAGGTTGCCGACTATTGACGGGATATCTGGCACAGGAACGTGATAGATATTTTTCATTGAAGTCTTCAGCTGGTTCAAATAATTCACTCGCAATTTCTTGCTGCGCAAATCCGCAGTCAGGACTGCGGTCATTTCGCGACGATATGCCTTCCCTGCGGATATGGTCGGCTGCAGGAGTCCGTCATTTGGCGCAAGCGTTTCAAATTCATTCTTGTCATACCAAATGGCCTCGCAATTGGCGCAGACGTCAATTTCCACGCGCTGTTCACCAATTGCCACCCTAATTATACTCATCTGCTCACCGCAGTCAGGGCAGATACAGCCTGGTTGCTGCCGCATTGCCGCAAACTCCTTTATTTGCGCCAGCGTTTCATTGGCAAACATATTATTGAGCACAGACAGTTTTGCAGTCATGCCACCACAGGAAGGGC
>JAFYGL010000002.1 GCA_017543165.1 Victivallales bacterium
CATCCAGGTTGATTACAGTCATTGTCTTGACTGTGCTCTGTGTTTTGCCGTCCTTGCATTCAAAGAGGATTTCCACATTGCCCACCTGGATGAGGTCGCTGTCCTTCAATACCATTGGCTGTTCTGGTTCCAGTTTCTGGTTGTTCAGGCGTGTGCCGTTGGTGCTGCCCTCGTCTTTGAGGGAGTAGGAACCGTCTTCCATCAAAGTCAGGGAACAATGGTGTCCACTGATGGTTGGTTCGGGGATGCAGATGTCCGCCGAATCGTTTCTGCCCACGGTGTAGAGAGATTCCTTCAATGGAAAAGATGTTCCACGAAGCGGGTCTGACAGGATTGTGATTTTAGCTGTGCTCATTTTATTCTCTCCTTGCAGGACTTGGCATCTAATGTGCCAAGAACTTGCGGGGCGCGGCCCCGTCATTTTGTTATTTTGGATTGTCTATTTTTGTTGTTCTTTTCTCAATTCTGGGTGCGCTGCCAGCCAGAGCGGGTATTTCTGCGAGAGTTCCTTCAGCACCTCGTCAGCCTGCTCTTGCCTGCCCATGGCCTTGAACGCCTCAATTGAGAGGGCCATCGCCCGTGGGCTGTATTCTTTGTCATCGGCTAGAATATAGCATTGTGTTGCAAATCTGTTGGCCGTTTCTGCGTTTTTTTCAAAATTAAAGGAAATATATGCCAATGTGAACAAGGCCCTGGCGTGGGAACGGGAGCTTGTGTCCGATAATTTCAGTGCCTTTTCCGCAAAGGACATTGCCATTTCGGATTTGCCGAGAAGCATTTCCGCCTCCGCCAGAAGCGAAAGCACCTCGCCCATGTCCAGCACAGCTCCTTTTTCGCCTTCGGCCCGCAGCGCAGTCAGAAGCTGCCATGCCTTTTTCGGGTCCTTCCTGGTTTCAAGGAGACTGCGTGCAATGGCAAGTCTTGCCCAGTTGAGCTGCTCACGTGTCGCATTTTCCAGGACAATGATTCTCTCCCAGGCCGCCCGTGCCTTGTCATGCTGCGCCTGGCGTTCGTATGCGAGGCCAGCCGCCTCCAGAAATTGATACGTGGCCAGCTTTTCCGCGCCAGCATGCTTTTTAAACAGCAACTCGTCCAGCAATGGAATCGCCGCCTTGTCGTTTCCCTCCACCATCAGGCTTGTGGCAAGCATGAACTGCGCCTTGCCCAGCCTGGCGGAGGTGGTTCCGTACTTGCGGATGACCTCGTGCAAAATGGACTGGGCCTGCTGGTTGCGGCCTAGGCAGATAAGTATGTTTGCCTCATTGAAGAGCAGTTCTGGCATTTTATCCTGGCTGCCGATGGTTTTGAGCTCCGCTATGGTCTTGAGCGCATCCTCGTACTGGCTCAATTCCAACTGCAAGCCCAGCAACGAGGCCAGTGCTGTGTATTGCGCCGTCTTGTCCTTGGCTGCCGAGGCCGCCTTTTTGTATGAGTCACTGGCTTGAGGCATGTTTCCTGCACGGCGAGCAAGTCGTCCTGCCCGCAGATAATGTCCTGATTTTGCCTTGTCATCCGCGTTCTCCGCCTGACGGACAAGTTCGTTGACGGCCTGTTGCAGCTTGCCTCCTTTTTCAAGAATGGACAACAGCAGCTCAAGGGCGTTTTCCTGCTTGGCGGGCGTGTCGGCAAACAAGGCCATGGCCTTCCTGCATTGCGCCTCCGCCTCTTCCAGGCGATTGGTCATCATCAGCGCCTGCGCTCCAAACAAAAGCACATCGCCAAGCATTGAAGTGCGAGGGTATGCCTTGGCAAAGTCATTTGCCTGACTTGCTGTTTCCGCGTAGTTGCCAGAATGCAGCATGCAGTAGATGGAATAGTAGTGCCCGCTCATCCTGGTTTCCTGACTTGCGTTTGCATCGGAGACTATGCGCTGGAAGAAAGGCAGTGCTTCATTATATCTTTTGCATTCCATAAGTGCAAAAGCTTGCCAGTAGTCAATTTCACTGTTGTTTTCATTTGGGTATTTTTCACGGAAGTCCGCCAGTAAAAGCAACGCTTTGCTGTAGTCTGCTTTGCTGAATGCTATGTGGATTCTGTAGATATGGCACCATCTTGCATAGCTTCCTTTGGGGAATTTTGCGATGCAGTTTTCGAAGGCCTCCAATGCCTCGTTTTTTTTATTCATCCTCATGCATAATTCACCCACAAGGAAAGTGGCTTCTTCTGCGAGTTTTGGTTCCGTGCTTTTGTCGTTTGCCACCTTTTTTGCGTATGCCATGGCATTCTCACGTTGATTCTTCATTTCCAGGCATCTTGAGTATTCCAGGGCTGCGTATGCCCTGTATGGCATTTTCTCGTCGAAAACAGCGTCTGCCAGTGGTTTCAGCAGTGTCTCCGCCTCGGGTTGCCTGCCGTTTTTCAGCAGAATGCGCGCCACATTGTAGTTCGCGTATTCGCTGAAGGATTTGTTGCTGGAATTGCACAGTGGCGCCAGTATTCCCAATGCCTGGCTTTCATTGCCTTGGGCCAGCAATGTCTCCACGGCCATGACGCCCAGCTCGTCACAACGGCTGTCCTTTGGGTGTTTTTTTCGGAAAACGGCAATAGCCTCAAGCATTTCCGCTTGCTTTTTCAGATGCCTGAGGCAGAATGTCTTGAAGTACATGGCATCTACAGCGTGTTTATCCTCTGGATTATCCTTGAGGAAACGGCTGTATTCAGCCAGCGCCATGTCATAGAAGCCGCGCCTGTAGAGGCCGCCTGCGTATGCAAACAGCTCGTCTGGCTTGGTTCTGACCTGGTCGATGCTGGTCTGCGCCATTGCCTCCATGCCGAAGAGCAAGCACAGCACTGCAAGAAATGTTAGTTTTGTGTAATTCACTTCCCTTGCTCTTGCGGGGTGATTGTTGAAAATGCCACGTTGCGCACATCCGCCTTCGCGCAAATGTCAAGCACACGTATCACGTCCTTGTGTCTTGCGTC
>JAFYGL010000233.1 GCA_017543165.1 Victivallales bacterium
CCGTCGCACCATTGGCATGCTGTCGCAACTACCGTCCTTTGCCAAATGCGTGCTTTTAGTAGCGAGAGGCACACCATTGGTGCGACGGCGAAGACGCCGTCGCTACTACGGACTATTGAAAGCGCACAACTGGAGAGGGACTCGTCTCTAAAAACTACCCTCTTGAGGAATATGGCTTATGTTAAAAAGTTGACTGCCAACAGTCCACTGTCCACTCCATGTCAATAGACATCCACTTTCAGATTGCGGAATTCAAGTGGATCCTTGCTGAGGATGAAGATGGAGAATGAGACGGCGCCAGGCCAGCGGCGAAGCTGCCCGCCAAGTTCCTTGAAGTCCGCACCTGGCTTTGCACCAGAATCAGTGTAGAAATGTGTCGCCATTGTTGAATAGAGGGCCAGGAATGTTCCTGCTGGAAGCGCCTTCTTGAGAGGCTTGTCCAGGAAAATGCCCCAGTCGCCGCCATACTGCTCAATGTTGATTGCCTTGCCGATAATGGATTGTGCAGGCAATTGTTCTCCAACGCCGACCAATTTATTGCATATCCACTGTGACGCGTCAAAAGTCCACAGTTTTGTATCCCCGACTTCGGCTGGACGCGAGAGTTTGATAAGCGTGCCTGGGACGCGGTTGATGTCAGTTCCCTGGATGGGACCGCCATTTGCCTTGAACTGAACAATTCCAAAATACACGGAAGCCTTGCCGCCTTCAGGCTTGCGGAATTCGCCTGAAATATAGTATTTACGCCCTTCTTCAAAACGTATCTTTTCAGCGGAAATCACGCTGGCATGGGCGGTTGCGGTCTTGAAAACAAAAGTGCCAGGGGCAGTTTCCTTCACCTGTGGAGTTTTCCAGGTCGGGGTTTTGGTGTCTATTATCTGCGCCTGTGGGCGTGCCTTGTCTGCCTTGTCGGAAGGTGAGCTGCTTGTTTCAGGGGGGAATTCCTCGGTGAATGCCTGTTTCTTGTCATTCACCATCTTTGGGAGCGAGACCCATTGCATGTCCGAATTTGAGCCACCCTTGTAATCAACCCTCTGTGAAAACAGGATACGCTGCCCCTTGAATTGCCCCACTGGAATACGCCAGCGCCTGAACTTCAGGTCAAACTTCTTTGCTTTCTCATCATAGCAGTCAAAGGATTTTATTTCCTTTCCATTGACCAATGCGGTGAGTTTGGTGCCATTGCCGTATTTAGCCTGGTCATTTTTGAAAGTGAATACAATTGCGGCGTCATCCGTGGTCACATCAAAAACGGTGTCTATGGATTTGAAGCCAAAACCATGAATGTGGAAATGATTTATGCCGCCAATCACCTTGCGCAGGGCAGGAAGCCCCAGCGCCGCGCCTTGCTGAAGGCCGCTGCCCTGGTTTATGCAAAGCACCTGGGGCGATGCGCTCTGGGACTTTGCGGGAAGAAGCAGGACGCGCAATGGCAGTTCGCCCGATATCTTGCCTAAAGGCGACGGCTTGTCATTGACATAAGAGACAGCATATTCCGCAGGGCATTTGTATGACAAATCCATGGTGCCCTTGCCTGTGAATTCAGCGTAGATGTAGCAGCCCTTGCGCTCGTAGAAGAAACGCAGGGTAACATTCTCAGGAACTTTGCCAAATGAAACAGTGGCTCTGATTTCATCTTTGCCACGCGGGAAGAGCGCATAGTTCTCATCAGGATTGAGCCCGTAGATGCCGTCCTCGTCCTGGCAGGGCCAGCCTGGCAGGTAAAGGCCAGGTGCCTTGACGCTGCTGGCGCAGTCCACGCGCCCATACAGAGGCTTGCCATTGGCATCTAGCATTTGCTGCAGCCGCCCGTCATCGCAGTAGCGGTATAGCCCGCCCTTGTCATCCTGGTACATTGAGCGTACGCCTGCAGGATAGCGGTCCTTCGGGAAATATGGCACAAGGTGCCTGGTTGTGAAAATGCTGGAGCGCAATGTAAGATGGTCGGCAAAGCCATTTCTAATGTCGATATCGCCGCTTGGGGAGAACATTCCCATTCCATTGGTGGCGTCGGAGACCGCGCTTACGAGGTGCTTGTGGAATGCATCGCCTGTATTGATTACAGGAATCCACGGGCGATAGCCATAGAGGTATGCAGTCATTGGATGCTGGCGGTGTATGCGCCACTTTCGGAATGGACGCCATGCCCAGAACTGGGCGTAGTTCAAAGGCCACTTGACGGTATGAGCTATTGGCTCAGGTCCATATTCGGAGGCCATGGGCGTGTTTGGCATGGCTTCCAGAAATGCCTTTGCCAGCGTGCAGTTTCCCTGCGCGCCAGAAAGGCCGTCCACATAGCCATTGCCGTTTTCAGAAGTGCATCCCAAAGTATCCTGGTAGTTTGCATCCGTGCCTGAACTGGTGTTGACCTCCTTCACCTTGCCCACGATATACTTTCGCCAGCCAGGAGAAAGCGGGTCGCCGTAGATCAGTTTGCCTGGCTTGATGTTGGCGAACTGGTCCTTGCCCTGCGCCGCGTTGAGGGTGCCCACCATATTCTCGTCCGCCGCGCTTTTCTGCCCCTTGTAGGAATTGATGTTCAGTTTTCTGGTGAGGAAGAAGTCCCCCACATTGTCTGCCTTCCATGCCTTGGACTGGTATTCGGCGCAGAGTGCGCATACATAGCACATCATCTTGAAGCCATGCTTGTGGGCGAGGGCCACTTCGCCTGGATACTCGTCCCGCAGCGTATAGTCTGGCACACCAGCCGTGAAGCCCAGTTTGCGTGCCTGCCATGTATGGAGCAGCACGCATTCAGGCGGCATTAGTTCCTTGATGCGCTTTGCGGAGGCCTCGCTTAGTTTTCCATCGGCGATTGCGTTGATTTTGTTCGCCCATGGAATGGCATCGCGCTTTGCGATTTCATTGGCGAAGCGCGCCTGGTACCAGTTCCTGTATGGAGTCGCGGCGGCAAGCCAGCCCGCATCGTCAAAGGCGTCAAGGAAGAAAGGCGGCGTTTTCACTTCCGTTGTATCGTCATAAGGCAGCAAAGTGTTCAATTCCATTGCGAACCAGGAGTTCTCCTTGCCCCTGCCGAAGAATGTGAAGTAAGGGCGGAATGTATCATCCTGGTACCAGAAGCCCAATGCGCTGTCCCCCAGTTCGTATGTCATTATCTTGGCCTCGTAGAAGGTTCCGCTGTCCTGAAGCGAGATGATGCCTGGTTCGCCGCAGGCGTCATGTTCCAGCCCACCGAACGAAGGCAGGATGAAACGCCCCTGGCCATTGATGTTTTCAAGCGGGACGGCAATGCCGAATACGCCCTTGGAGGCGGAATATCCCTTGGCAGTCATGGCAAGGGCACCGTTCCTGTCCTCCTCAAAACTGATGATGACCTTGTCATCTGGGAAGAATTCCACGCTGTCGCCGAGCCCAGTCCAACTTGCAATGAACGCGCCGCCCTTCTTTTCGGTGATGAGTTTGGAACGACTGTCGGGGAAATGGTATATGCGCGTCTTGATGTTGGCTGGCACGGCGTGGTTCACACGCGGGTCGCCCCATGGAAAATGCACCTTGGAAAGTTCGTTGCCGCGCCCCGTCATGGAGCCTACGCCAGAGACGACGGCCCTGGCCTGGGTGGCTGGGCTTGATATGACAGTTTTTTTTGTGCGGATGCCGATTATCCTGCCCTCTTTTACGGTGACAGTGATGCGTTTCGCCTTGATTTCAATGGTACCGTCCTTGGCGACGCTGCTTTGAAGTTCCGCCTTGAGGCAAAGTGAAGTGCCAAGCAAAAGGCACATTGCGTAGAAGAATACTTTTCTCATTTTGTTTCACCATCCGTTTGTTGTACGCCCCAGCCAGAAAACCAGGCCTTTCGGGTTGCCAGTGTTTACTCCAGGGCCTATGCCCAGCACATACCACTTGTCAAGGGGCTCGTTGTGCCCGTCAAAGAAAGTGACGTTGCTCTTGCTGCCGTGCCTGAAGCAGAAGCTGCAGGCCTGGGATGTTCTTTCAGCCGCGCCTTCAAGCATATATTGCGCCGCGCAATTATAGTTGTTGAGTTGGTAGCCGAAGCCATCGAAAAAGAAGCAAAGGGAACTTGGCAACTTGATTTCCGTGCGCTTGTGCCATTCTGGAATCTTGGTTGCATCCGTGGAGAAAGGCAGGAAAGTCCTGTTGCATATGTAATGGGCATTGCTCAATGTGGAATACGGCCAGCTGCCATACTGATCCACATGGGGCTGGGACGGGCATGCTATGATGCTTTTGGTCGCCCTGCTTGAATCATTGGTGATGCCTGGAATGAGGTTCTCCTTCTGCATCAGCCTGAAGAACATGGTGCCGCTGGCAAGCACAGGGACGAGGTAATCCTCATAGTTGTCCATGTACAAATATGCCGCCAGGAAAATGTGCTTCTGGTTGTTTACGCAGGAAATCTGCCGCGCCTTCTCCCTGGCCTTGCTCAATGCGGGAAGCAGCATGGCCGCCAAAATGGCAATTATCGCGATAACAACCAGCAACTCAATCAATGTGAACTTCCGTCTTCCCATTTTTGCTCCTTTGTTTTCATATCAAGAATAGATTTTCATTTACGCTGTAATTGTATCAAGAATTAATCATCTTCGCAAGTCCCATCTGTTTTTTTGTTGCAACATTGATAATTTTATCCAATCACAGATGAATTGCCTATTTTCCCCCCTCATTTCTGGTTGCAATAATTGCAAATACTGCTTGAAAAATGAGGAGCATGAGTTAAATTCCGACAAATTGTAAACAAATTACAATGTAATTGAAGTTTCACTGAAAAAGGGAGCTTTTATGACTTGGGAAATAACAGAGGAAGGCAACGTACTGAATGTTGCTATTGAAGGCCGTTTTGTGGCGGCTGTGGCGCCAGCTCTTCGCGATGAGCTGATTGGAAAAATGAAGGACGGCACAAATGTGCTTTTCAACCTGAGCAAGATGGTTCACATTGATTCCAGCGGCCTAGGCGTGCTGGTTCAAGTTCTGCAAAAGGCCAAATCCTGCGGTGGCAAGGTGATACTCGCCGCCTTGCAGGCTGGCCCCAAAATCGTGTTTGACATCACCAAGGTCAATCGAGTGTTCGACATCGTACCAAACGTTGAAGATGCCAAGTTCTAAATAATTTCTGCTTTTTTCTTGCGAATCAGCATTATGAAGATACTTGTGTCGTGCATACCATACGACAATGGCAAAAGTGGGATTTCCGTATATACGAGGGAACTGGTGTGCGAACTTGTCAGGCAGGGGCACTCGATCACGCTGCTGCTTGAGCCTGGAATCAGCTGCGCAGACCTGGGCGTGTCATGCAATGTAGTAAATGCCCCCAACTGGACAAAGAAGGCGGTGTTCAGCATGTTGTGGCATCTTCTGGTGCTTCCATTCTGGATACTGTTCCACAAAGGCAAATACCAGGGCATGATAATTTGCGCGGCGAACAGGCGTGTATGCGCCTTCTACCCGCTTCCAACCATTGCCACGGTCCACGACCTTGCGAACTTCCACATAGAGGACAAGTATTCCAAGCTGCGGATGTTCTACCTTGCGCACATATTGCCTTTCTTTGCCAAGAGGATGCGGCATCTTGTGGCGGTCAGCGGTTCGACCAAGTCGGATATACTTGACTATTGGCGCTGCAAGGACAGGGATGTGAGCGTGCTCTACAACGGGTGCGTGGCAACGCAGAAGCACTGGACTGGCAAGCATGGTTCCTCAATCCTTTACATTTCCCGCATTGAGCATCCAGGCAAAAACCATCTCCGCCTGATCAGGGCATACGGGACTCTGGAACATGACCTGGCAAAAAAGCATCCTCTTGTACTGGCTGGGGCGGACTGGAAGGATGCGGAACTGGTCCACGAGGCAGCCAAAGCATCGCCCAATGCGGACTGCATCCACTTCACTGGCTTTGTAAAGGACATTGGCAAGCTTTGGGACGAAGCTGGATTCTATGTGTTTCCTAGCTTGTTCGAGGGCTTTGGGCTGTCCCTGGTGGAGGCCATGGCATACGGCATTCCCTGCGCCTGTTCAAACAATGGCTCACTGGGCGAAATTGCAGGCGACGTGGCAATCACCTTTGCTCCAAATGACGAGGAGGGTATCGCACATGCACTGAGGCAGCTGCTTGAAGAAGGGCAAGAGGCGCGTGAACAACGCATTGCACGAGGGATTAAGCACGCCAGACAGTTCTCGTGGGGGAAGCATGCAACTGGAATCATAAAGCTTCTGGAGGCAAATGGGCGTTGAAACAGTCAAACTGTTTGCCATACCAGTCGCCAAAGTCACCAGCGAGCAAGCTCTTGAGACAATTGTCGAAATGTCAAAGTCCAACAAGGGGCGGCCCAAGTTCGTGGCCACATTGAATGTGGACTTTGTTTCCAACGCGGTAGGATGCTGGCCATTCAAGGGCAATGACGAACTCTGGGGCTACCTGAAGCACGCAGATTTTGTGACGGCGGACGGCAAGCCGATTGTCCTGCTTTCAAAGCTGCTTGGTTCTCCGTTGCCTGAACGCGTCACTGGAGCAGACCTGGTGCCCGCGATTTTCAGGCGCTTTGCGGAAGAGGGGCTTTCCATCTATGTGCTGGGAGCTACACAGCCAGCCTTGGACGAGGCACTTGAAAAACTTTCCAAGGCAAGAATAGCAGGAGTGGACACGGACTTCGTAAAGCTGGATGAGGAGCAGCCGGAAATCGTGGAACGCATCAATGCGGCCAGGCCTGACCTGCTTTTCGTGGCACTGGGCAATCCCAAGCAGGAATTATGGATGGGACGGAATGCGGGCAGGCTAAAAGTGCCAGTGATGATCGGAGTAGGCGGCACCTTCAACTTCATCTCTGGCAGGGTAAAAAGAGCGCCGCGCTGGATGCAGAAATGCGGTCTGGAATGGTTCTACCGCATAATACAGGAGCCTGGCAGACTCTGGAAACGGTATGCATACGGCATGTTAAAATATTCCTGGCTATCCGCATGGCATCTGCTCAAGAGGGACTTCAAATGAAAATCGCGCACATATTGAGAAGGCTCTCGTTTGACGAC
>JAFYGL010000234.1 GCA_017543165.1 Victivallales bacterium
GGTGGCTGCCGCGTTTGGTCCGTTCCCAAAGGAAAAATGCCCCTTGGATGCAGAGGTGACTGGCGTGGTGCAGTGCGATGGCTACCGCATTGAGAAAGTGCGCTTCTACAGCAGGCCTGGCTATATGGTGACAGCCAACCTGTATGTGCCAGATGGATTGACAAAGCCAGCGCCTGCCTCCTTGGGGGCCTGCGGCCATTCCAATCTGGGCAAGGCATGCGACACATACCAGAGATTCCCCATAAGGCTGGCGAAGAATGGCTTTGTGGTGCTGCTGTACGACCCTGTCCACCAGGGCGAGCGCAACCAGTATGTGAAACTGGATTATCTGGGGCAGGGCAATGGCTTGTGCCAGGCCCACAATGTGATGGGCGAGCAATTGGAACTGGTTGGCGAAAGCATGCCATCCTGGCGTGTCTGGGACGGCATACGCGCGTTAGACTACTTGCTGACGCGTCCCGAAGTTGATGCCACGCGCATTGGCATCACTGGCAACTCTGGGGGCGGCACCCTCAGCGAGTGGATATGGGCGAATGACAGCAGGCTCGCATTCGCGGGGCCTTCCTGCCATGTGACCACATTCATGGGCAATTTGGAAAACGAACTTGCCACTGATGCCGAGCAGTGCCCCCATGGCATAATCGGCGCAGGTCTTGAAATGGTGGATTTGATGTTCTGCCAGGCACCGAAGCCAGTTATTCTCCTGGGGCAGAAATACGATTTCTTTGAAAGGCGCGGCTATATGGAGGCATACAATGATTTGCGCCGTTTCTACTCGCTCTTTGACGCGGAAGGTCATGTGGCAATGCACCTGGGAGGCTCTTCGCATGGATATTCTGACGAATTGCAGAAGGCAATGGTCACCTTCTTCAGGCAGGCCGCGGGCATGGAAGGCGAAATGCTGGACGAAGAACCGCAGATGCAGTCCACCGAGACATTGAATGTATGCGCCAGCGGCAATGTGGTCAAGGAAGGAAGCACTCCCATTTACGAAATCATTTCCGGCATTGCCAATGATTTGGCTGCTAAGCGCAAGGCCCCTGCCACACAGTCGGAGTGGGCTGATTGCATTGTGAAGTTGCTTGACATTCCCAAATGCGATTGCGAAACACCGCATTTCAGGGTGCTGAGAGCGCAGAGAGTCTACGGGCAGGTTTGGGCGCGCTATGCTGTCGAGACAGAAGACAACATCCAGGCCATTCTTCACAAGAGGCTCCCTCAATATCCAGATACTCTTGATGTCGAGGACGAGATAACGCTGTATCTCCCCCATTTCTCCACATGGCAGGATGCAAATGATTGCCCAGGGTGCATGGTTTCCAATGTGCCTTTATATTCCTTGGATATGCGTGGAATAGGCGAATCCATGGTAAGCGAGACCGAGAGTGGCTTCATGGAGCCATACGGCATGGACTATATGATGCACAGCTTCGGCTTCATGCTGGGGCAAAGCTATATGGGACGGCGCATATTCGATGTGCTGCGCACTCTGGATTTGCTTGAGGAAAATGCAAAATCCGTACATCTTGTTGGGCGGGGGCAGGGCGCTATACTAGCTGCATTTGTGGCAATGCTGCGTCCAGAACTAAAATCAATTAAACTGCATAACGCACCTGCCTCGTTTCAGGAGTGGATTGATGCAAAAATCTGCAACTGGCCTGCTGGAAACGTGCCTTTCGGCGTGCTGAAATACTTTGATTTGCCAGATATTTATACCGCACTCAAAGGCAAACTCACCATCGCCAGCAATCTTGACGCGTACTTGCAATAAAACATCAACGCCTCTCATAAACGCAGAGACGCAGAGTTTTAACGCAGAGACGCAAAGGCGCAGAGACGCAGAGATTTTAACGCAGAGACGCAGTGATTTTAACGCAGAGGCGCAAAGGCGCAGAGACGCAGAGATTTTTATTGATTTTCAATAGACTGCCATAGTGATTTCGTTAACAGCAAAACCATGTCAGTCTAAAAATAAAAACAATAAATACCTCTGCGTCTCTGCGCCTCTGCGTTAAAATTTCTGCGCTGGATTTGTTATTGTGCGGGGCGCAGGCGGTAGAAGTGGTTGACTACCATGTCGTCGGCGATGTTCTGGCCGTGCGAGCCCTTTGTGTTTTCGGGGCTGATTTCGTGGTTTCCGTGGTCAGGCGTGACCAGGAATGCCCTATTGTACTTGCTCCAGTATTTGTCTGTTGCCGCGACCAGGTTTTCCGTGTATTTCGCGGAAAGTTCAAGTTGTCCGATTGCCTCGTCGGACCAGGGGCCGTACAGGTGCGAATAATGGTCGTAGTCCGTCTGGTATGAGATTATGAGGTCGTAGTAGTCCTCTTCGATGAGCTTCAATGAGAGCTGGTGCACAGCCTCGTCCGTGCGCAGGGAATAGTAGTCCACCTTGCGTTTCCTGAAAATCATGTCGATGCTGCAGCCGTTGACGGAGACAATTGCCACGTTCTTGCCTGCAAGAGCCATTACATCGAACAGGGTCTGGATTGTCAGCACGGGCTTCATGTATTCCTTGATGCCGTGCACCTCAGGGGATGCGCCAGAGAAAATTGTGGCGAAGCAGACGGGTGTGACGCTTGCCATTACGGTTGTGCCCTTGAACATGAAGTCGGTGGCCTTCTTGATGCGGCCCACTATTTCGGGGCGCCTTTGCATGTGAACGTCGCCCACGGCGTCAGGGCAGAATACAAGAGCCTTCTGGCACTTGCCGTCATCGCCGAACAGGTGGTATGCCTGGTCCACGACTTGCGGGACTGTGAAGCCACCGCATACGTCTGGCGGCTCGATGCCGAACAATGCGCACAGCGTGGGCGTCACATTGCCTGTGGTGTAATCCACGCCATACTGCTTCATATAGGAAACCAATTCCTCGCGACTCGTCTCGTTCATTGACATTTTCTCCTGAGATGTTGTGTTGTAAAACAGTTGGTTCTAAAATGATTGGGAATATAATTGCATAAGCGTCAATTGCAAAAGGACAAGTGAAAGGTGCCAGACATGCCCAGTGGTTCCCCCTTTTAGATACCAGTTGTTTTGACTGGTATCTAAAATAAAAATAATATTTTTGCGAAAAGAGGTATTGCGCTATTGGGTAAAGTTGTGTATAATATGTGCATACCACAAAAAGATACTGGTATCTAAAGAGGAAGATATGAACACGCAGGCTGAATATTTCAGGCTATATAGCAAGTTGAAAGAAGGGATAGAGGCAGGTGTTTACGCGCCTGGCACGAAATTGCCTTCGGAGCGTGCCCTGATGGAGCAGCAGGGCATAAGCCGCACCACCATACGCAGTGCCTTGGAATTGCTGGAGAAGGACGGGTATGTGGTGAAGCGTCCAGGATTCGGCTGCGTGGTGAATGTGCATACTGTCGAAGATGAAACACGCAAGTTGCGGATAGGCATGGTTTTGGACATCCACAACAGCAGATATCAGAGTGGCTTGTTCCGTCACATCCAGAACGTGTCTTGTCCGGGTTTTTCGGTGGAATATCTTGTGATGAGCAAGTCAAGTGTGCTTGAAGGCAAAGGCGATGTGGACGGCATCATAATGTCCAGTTTCAGTGCGGCCGAGGTGCTTCGTCTTGAGCAGGAATACCACGGGGAGACGCCATTGTTGTTTATCAACAGGTTTTCCATGCGTGAGGACTTTGCGTATCTGGCCGTGAACTATGTTGATTTTTCCAGGCGCATTGTGGCCCGCCTGCTGAAGAACGGCGCCAGGCGTGTGGCGTTGGTGGGTGGTGGCGACAGCAAGGAAATGGGCTATGCCGAATACACCAGGACCCAGGGCTGGAAAATGGCTTACGAGGAGGAAACAGGTTCCTGTCCCTCGGAATTGATGTTCAGCAAGAATGTGGCATTGAGGATGTCCGACTACACGGAGTTCTTGCGCAGGGACCGTCCTGACGTGGTCTATGTGGTTACTGGAGGCGAGTTGCCAGTTGCGTGGGCGGGGCTTGTGCAGGCGGGGATGACACCTGGCAAGGATGTCGATGTGGTGTGTTTTGACGATGTGGACGAGTTTGGCCTGCATTTTCATCCAGTCACGTTTGTGCGCATGCCCTTGGCTCTCATGGCAAACAAGGCAGTGGAGTATTTTGCCCATAGGGACAAGATGGGCGTGCCGAAGGAATACGTGGAACCGCAGCTGATAATAGAGGACAACCGCTATTTGCTGTAGTAGTTAATTTCAATTTCAAATAGATTTCAAGATTTCAAACAACAAAGTCAAGAGGTGGAAAAATGAAAAAGGAAAGAAAACAACTTTTCACTTTGATCGAACTGCTCGTGGTAATTGCGATAATCGCCATACTGGCGGCCATGCTGCTGCCTGCTCTGGCGAAGGCCCGCGCCAAAGCCAGGGACATTTCCTGCACGAACAACCTGAAACAGATAGGCCTGTCAACGGCATTGTACTGCGATGACAACGATGACTTCTTCCCGCCATACTACCAGAAATTCGTATATAACAACAAGGAATATTCAGGAAGAGACACCGTTTTTCTGGTTTATCTTGTCCAGGAAAATGGGCATGCCGGCTATGGCGTGACCAGGGATATGCTCTGGTGTCCAAGTTGTCCGCAGGACTATCTTGACAAGAACACCTACATCTATTACCACTATGCCGTCAATCCCTACATTTTAAATGGTCATGCTCTTGACACCAGTCTTACCCAGTATTTCCCTGGGTGGCGCGAGATTCAGTGGAAGATTTCCCAGATCAAGAGCGCAAGCACAAACATCCTGGTTGCTGACCAGCGCCGTAGCAGCACCTGGTATCTTCGCAACAACTATGACTTTGGCTACTGGCACGGCAACTTCAATGGGGACACTGGCATGGCAGGTCCTGGACAGCCCAACATTGTTTACATCGATGGGCATGTCGGGCGTATCGTCTCCAGCAACGAACTGGACATTTCCAGGTACGCGAAGATCTATCATTCATCGTATTTCTAGTACTTAATTGATTTAATTCGAATACAGGTGCGTTGAAGTTTTGGAGATGTTTTGTTGCGAATTGAGCCGCGCGTGCTTTCGCACGCAAGGCGAAAATCGCAACAAATACAGCCCAAAAGAACAATGCAGATGTGAACGAATTAAATCAATTAAGTACTAGGATTTATGTCCTGTAGGCCGTTTGGAAAAACGGCCTTGCACAGAAACAGGTTGTTCAATTAGAGGATAGGAAATGCTTTACACGAAAGAGATGTGGCGGGCTTTGCTTGCGGAGGCAAAGGGCAATGCGAGGCTGGATGAGATGGCGGAGATTGCATTGGAGGCTCCGCTTTACACGGTCACCAGGAAGATGCACACGCTGCCCAAGGGGGGCGTGCCCAACGACTATGTCAGCATAGGGCCATACTGGTGGCCAGACCCTGAAAAGCCAGATGGGCTGCCATGGATACGCAGGGACGGCGAGATCAATCCCGTCTTCTACGAATATGACAGCAAGACCATTTTCGACTTTACCACGGACACAGGTCTGCTGATGCTTGCTGGCATGGCGAATGAAAGGAAGGACTTGCTGGACAGGGCGGTGCAGCAGCTGGAATCATGGTTCATCAATCCAAAGACCAGGATGAATCCCCACATGAAGTTCGGCCAGTTTGTCCCTGGCAGGGCTGAAGGCAGGTGTTTTGGCATAATCGACGGCAAGGAACTGTACTGGCTGTTCGAACTGGTGGAGTTAATGCCGTTCAGCGATACTTGGACGCCTGGCAAACTGAACGCAATCAAGGTGTGGGCGGCCCAGTTGTTGCATTGGCTGCTGACGGATGAACTGGGCGTCACCGAAGGCAACACCCTGAACAACCATGCCATCAGCTACGACTGCATGGTGGCGATGTTCGCGCTGTTCATCGGTGACGAGGCATTGGCCAGGAAGCAGCTCAAGGAGCGCAGCATTCCGCGCATTGCCCAGCAATATGCCGCTGATGGCTCGCTGCCGCTGGAACTGGACCGCACGGATTCCAAGGGATACAGCACCTTCACTGAAATCTGCTTCCTGCAAGCGGCGGTTCTTGGAAAGAGAGTGGGCGTGGCATTCCCTGATGAGATGCTGAGGAAAGGCATGACATGGCTGGAGGAAAATATCTACTCGCCTGACTGGAAGTGGGCGCAGATAGTCCCGTTCAAGCGCATGTCGCCCATGCTGTACCAGTTTGCGGGCATGTTCTGGGATGAACAGATGCTTCTTGACAAGGCAAGGAAGGAGAGCGCCGACGAGCCATGGAAGAGGATGGTCGTGTTACGCAGTGTCCGCTACAAGACTGTGCAGGGCTCTGGCGCCAATATGTAATGTAACAAGGAGATTTTCATGAATAGGAAACTGATTGCAGTATTGTTTTTGTTTTGTTTGGCGGGTGTCTATGCCCTGGAGGGATATGGCGCAGTCAATGTGCTGGACTTCAAGGACGATGTGATTGCCATTGGCACGGACAAGGAGGACTGGCAGCCTGCAATACAGAAGGCGGTCGCAAAGGCATACGCCACCACGCGTACGCTCTATTTCCCCGCTGGCACCTACAATATCCAGAAGGCGGTGGACTTTGGGCGCGAGCCGACGCAGCTATACATTTCTGGCCTGACTGTGAATGGCGACGGCCGTTTCACTAGCATAATCAAGCAGAACAATCCAAAGGAAAACTGCATAAACTGGACTGGCAAGACCTACAAGGGCAGCATCCAGGGAGGCACAATAAATGGAATGTGCATCCTGGGTGGTGACATTGCCTTGAACACGAAGTGGCACAACACTTTCACAATGACGCACTGCTATGCAGGTGGTTCCCGCATCGGAATCTATGCGGAAGGCTGGAGCAACCGCTACATTGACTTCATAATCAGGCACTGCTCGGAAAAAGGCTTTGTGGGATGCGCACATTTCAATGACTGCACATTGCGGGACGGATACCTGAGCCGCTGCGGCATCGGCATCTGCTTTGACGGCGGCGCACACGGCGTGCGCGTCTCTGGCATCGGCATTGAACAGACCGTCAAGTGCGCGATGTACATCAGGCTAAGCCTGGCAATCGCCATTTCGGAATGCTATTTCGAAGGCAATGCAATGGCGCCTGTGAAGGGCTGGCAGGAGAACTGCTCTATATGGCTGGACTACGGCAACAACGGCATCAGCGTCAACGGCTGCATTTTCCGTGGCACGGCCAAGAATTGCGGGCATATTGCCATCGGCAGCGGCGAGAACATCGCCATACAGGACAATGTGGACCAGATTCACTTGTGGGGCACGGATGCGCTCATCATGCTGGCGCACTCGTCACATCCACGCTTTGACACTGGCATCAAGGACCTCAAGGTGGAGAACAACAACTTCTGCTATGGCGGCAGGGCGGCACAGCCAGGCCCCATCGACTACCGCTACTTCGAGCGGGAGGCTGGCCTCTTTGACAAGGCTGTCCAAAACGGCGCGGTCTTCGAGGGCGGCAAGGACTTTCTCCGCACCATGACGCAGGCGGCGCAGAAAGACA
>JAFYGL010000235.1 GCA_017543165.1 Victivallales bacterium
AAAAAGCCACAGTGGCGCGGTATTCCATACGAAGACAGAAACAGCTGGTACATCTGCACCACTCGCACCAAAGAACCTTTGGAATGGCTGGAAAATGCGCTGAAATGGCTATTTGCCCAGGTCCCCGAACTGGGCGGAATATTCTGCATTACGCAATCTGAAAACGCAACCCACTGCCATTCGCACACGCGTTCCCGTGAATGCCCGTATTGCAGCAAGGTGCCTCCAGAAAAGATAATTGCGGATGTCATCGCAGCCATGGAGCGTGGCATGCACGCATCGGCGCCAGATGCGAAGATGATAGCATACGACTGGTCATGGACGAGGAATGTGGGCGACATTAAAAACGCGCCTTTCAAAAAGGCAATCATCGACCTGCTGCCGAAAAACGTGTATCTGAACAGCGTCAGCGAATGGGGTATGATAACCAACATTGCAGGTGTGAAACAGTATCTGGTGGACTATTCCATATCCCAGGTGGGACCCAGCCAGGAGACATTGGAAGTTTGGGAACACGCCAAGAAGGCGGGGCTGAAAATATGCGCAAAAGTGCAGCTCAACAACTCATGGGAGATGTCTGCCGCACCATATTTGCCAGTGCCATTCCTTGTGCAGGAGCACCTTGCCAACTTGGAGAAGGCTGGTGTGGACGGGCTTATGCTCAGCTGGACCCTGGGAGGCTATCCAGGCGGAAATCTGGCGTTGCTGAACGCAACTCCCGAGGAACTTGCCGCGTCGCGCTTTAACCCCGCGCTGGCCAAGGAAGTGATTCGGGCGGAAAAAATTTTCAGCGAGGCATTCAGAAAATTCCCCTTCAATGTTTCTGTGTTGTATTATTCGCCAGTGAACTATGGACCAATGAATCTGTTTCATCTTAAACCCAGTGGCTACAAGGCCACAATGGTGGGCTTCCCCTACGATGATTTGCAGAGGTGGTGCGGCCCCTACACGCCATTGCAGATGATAGGGCAGCTTGATGCCATAACGAATGAATGGAAGGAGGGAATGGCAATATTGAAAAAGGCCAAGCCTTTGGTTCAGAATGAGCGTGAGACTTATGAAATGAGGGAACTCACAACTATGGCGACGGTCACATTCATTCATCTGCTCTCCGCTGACATACAATTGCTGTACACGAAATTAAGGGACGACAAAGACGACATAAAAAAACGAAAGGAGCTGCTGCAGCAGGAGATCAAGAATGTGTGCGCCTTGTTTGAAATCGTGCGCAGGGATTCGCGCATCGGCTTTGAAGCCAGCAATCACTATTACTACACACTGAATGACCTGGTCGAAAAGGTAATCAACTGCAAATACATCCTGGAACATTTGAAATGACATTCTGGCGCGCGGTTGCTTCGCGCGGCCAAATGGTCGCGCGTCAGAACGTAGGACTGCCATCCGCGCCTTGCCTTGCATAACAACAGCCGCCTGGCAACATCATGTTCTGACGCGCGGAGAGCCCTGCACTGCAACAGCCGCATGGCAACATCGCGTCCTGACGCGCGGCCAATGGCCGCGCGGAAAGTTGCGCCGCGCCGAAGGCACCAGGAAGGCGGAAGGCCTGGTGTATTTGCATTTGCCCTTATCGGTCGCCAAGAAGGCATAATGCAATGCCATTCACCAACAATACGAAACTGGCAATTGAGCAGATGAGATAATATGAACGGCGGGCGCTTGCGTTATGGTTTCTGATGGTTTCATTGCAGGTTTTCAGGAGTTCTGCCGTCTCATCGAAGGAGTTGATGGTTTTGACATAGTCGTTTTCACCGTAATTCTTCAGAATTTCTGCCTCTTTGACGATGATGTCGCCAGTTTTCTCCATGTTTTCGCTAAAAGCCTGGTTGTTTTGCGGCAGATATTTCAGAATTTTATCCAGGCCCTTTCCCAAGGCCTTTATGCTTTCGCCCCAGTATTTCATCGGCTCTGCAAACTCCAATGCGCTTGTCACTGATAGCTTGTAGCTTTCTCTATGGGCAACCAGCGTTTTCTCTGCACTTGCGAACACCTGTTCAAGTTGACTTGTCACTGGTGATATGCCCAATTCGGCTCTGATAGCAAAAAAACATAGCAGGACGGACATTATGATTTGAATTACTCCAATGCCACGAACCATGTGCGCCTTTTTCAGCATTCTCTCACTCCTTGTTTTCACTATGGTAAAGATTCCCAATGATATTCTTTGATAGCGGAATCAATAATATGTGGTAAATCAATGCACTTTCAAGTTCTGGTATTCTGGCAAGCCGACATATATCTCTCTAAACATACAATAAGCGTAACAAAATCCGTCATAAGGTGACCATAAGGTGACAAGGCGCCGATTCGCCATGTCAAATGAGGTAATTTCAAAACTAGCGCAAAATGCGCAATGAGATGTTTTGCAGTGGCGAAGAAAACGGATTGAGCTGTATGAACATACAGCGAAATACGTTTTCAAAGCCAATGCAAACATAT
>JAFYGL010000236.1 GCA_017543165.1 Victivallales bacterium
CTGCGGGCTGGCAGGTTTTCCGCAATGGCAATTGTGCCGCCTTTTTCCAGCAATGGCAGAATTGCCTTCAGGCGCGCCGCCCTGTCCTGGACGCGTGACAGCAGGTTTCTTGCCACCATCATGTCAAAGCGCACATCCCCCCAGCCTTCCGACCACATCAATGACACCAGCTCCTCTGGATTGCCAGTCATTATGACAGGTCTGCGCAGTTCGCAGATGTTCATCGCCATGTCGTTGAGCGCATTGGCGGCGGTCTGCGTGGCGGTCAGGGACCAGACGCCGCCTTCGGGGCACTGGCGTATCGCCTCAAATGTGAGCTCTCCTGTGTCAGCCGTCAAGTCCAGCACGCGTTCATGGCGTTGCAGATGCCTTTTCGAGAAGAGTTGCTCGCGTATTGTGGCAAGAATGGAGGAAAGATTGTCCACTGCGCGTGCCAGCCACTTGTCCGTTCTGTCGCCTGGTTTTGTGAATGTGAGTATTTCAGGCGGCGCCAGTTCTTCGCCGCTGTCCCTCAACGCCGCCAGTTGCAGTTCGCGGCGCTGCCTGACAATGTCTCCCAGTGATTTCTCATAGCCAATCGCACCTGGCTGGTAGAATATCTTGCCCTGCAATGAGGAAGGCAGATATTGCTGTGCAACCCAGTGGTCCTTGTATGCGTGGGGGTACTGGTATCCCACGCCGTGCCCGAAGCCTTCCTTGTCCCTGCTGGCATCTCGCAGGTGGTTGGGCACCTCGCCTTCCCGTTCCTGTGTCACCACCTTCAAGGCATCGAAGAACCCCATTGTGGAATTGGACTTTGGCGCCGTGGCGCAGTAGAGGGCGGCATGTGAAAGCGGATAGTTTCCCTCTGGCATTCCGACACGGTCGAATGCCTCCGCCGCGGCCATCACCACGCGCAGCGCATTGGGGTCCGCCATGCCTATGTCCTCGCTGCAGAATATTATCATTCTGCGGAAAATGAACCTGGGGTCCTCTCCCGCATACACCATCTTGGCAAGCCAGTAGAAGGTGGCGTCTGGATCGGAGCCGCGCATTGATTTGATGAAGGCGCTGATGGTATCGAAATGGCAGTCTCCTTCGCGGTCATACAGCACCGCACGCCTCTGTATGGATTCCTCTGCCACCGCCATTGTTATGCGTATCTGCCCTGACTCGTCTGGCGGCGTGGTTTCCACTGCAAGTTCGATTGCGTTCAACGCGGCCCGCGCATCGCCATTGGCTATGTTGGCAAGGTGGTCCAGCGCGTCCTCGTCTATGCTGACATTCAATTTGCCATAGCCGCGTTCCTCGTCATTTAGCGCCTGCATTATTATGCGGCGTATGTGCTGCTCTTCCAAGGGCTTGAGCTGGAAAATGCGGGAGCGGCTCACCAATGCGCGATTCACTGTGAAGTACGGATTTTCAGTTGTTGCGCCTATGAGAATGATGGTGCCGTTCTCCACCCAGGGCAGGAGCGCGTCCTGCTGCGCCTTGTTCCAGCGGTGCACTTCGTCCACAAACAATATTGTCTTCTGGTTGTATTCGATGCGGTTTCTCTGGGCGGAGTTTGTAACGTCCTTCAAGTCGGCTATGCCTGTCATCACCGCATTGAGGGTGACGAATATGCTCTTGGTCGTGTTGGCAATCACGCTAGCCAAGGTGGTCTTCCCCGTGCCTGGAGGACCATAGAATATGAGGGATGAAAGCTGGTCCGCCTGTACTGCGCGGCGCAATAGCCTGCCTGGCGCAAGGATGTGCTCCTGCCCCACATACTCGTCCAAAGTCCTGGGGCGCATGCGGGCGGCCAGAGGCTGGTCTTTAGCCAGTTGCTTTGCCCTGGCGTTCTCGAATATGTCCTGTGTGCTGGCTGCCCGTTTCATAATTGCGTCAATTTGCTATGTGCTCGCCTGCGTGAACCAGCGTTTCCATGGGGAGATGCTCCGTCAAATCGCCGTCAAAAGTCAGTTTTCCCTTTTGGAACACCATGATTATCGTTGATCCGCCGAATGCGAAATACCCTTTTTCTTCGCCGCGCTGGAATGTGTCGCCCTCGTGTGTCTGGCGTATGGTGGCGACACCGAATGCGCCAACCTCGATGAATGCGCAGGTGCCGTAGTGCTCCAGTTCCAATATGCTTATTTCACGCACATTGTGGCTGAACACGCGAATCTGCTGCATTAAGGCCAGTGGATTTACGGAATGGTATGCGCCCCGCATGCGCCAGTGCGCAATTGTTTTGCCATTGTCTGGAAAGTGGTATCTATGGTAGTCCACAGGACACAGGCGGAATATGGCCAATGCGCCGCCATTGAAACAGTCTGCATACTTTTCACCAGGTGCGCCAAGCAATTCCTTCACAGTGAATGAGCGTCCCTTGACTGGTATGCATGTGCCTTCATCTAATTCAGGATACACGGTCAGGCGGCAGTCTGCGGGAGAACATAGACCATCATGTGCAAATGGACGGGCACCCTCCTTGACTTTGCGTGTGAAGAAGTCGTTGAAGCAGCTGAAGCCTTTCTCTGGAATCACATAGTCGTCCATGTCCATGCCAAGGCTCGCAATGGTCTTGGCAATGCGCCCCTTGGAGAGACTGCTGTTGGCGTAGCAGCCCATAAGGCGGGAAAACAGTGATGTGCAGAACATGGGCCAGCACAGAATGCGACCGAGCGCGCTGCCATACGCCAGCTTCAGCATCGCGTCACCCAGCACCAGTTCCTTCTCCTCCTTGCCAGTGCGCCTATTGTAGATGTACGTCTCCATTTTTCTTAATGTATAATGTTCAAGGGACGAAAGGGACGAAAGGGATGAAAG